>JAJZKJ010000276.1 GCA_021804195.1 Acidobacteriota bacterium | reverse complement strand
AAATCCGGCCAGATGACGCCATGCAGAAACAGATTAAGGAACACTACGAACAGGTTGTGTGGGAAGCGGATATTCAACTGGAAGCGGAGCAAAAGCGGCTGCACGCGGAGCTTGGACAGTTGCGTGAAACCAACGCCGCCACACTCAAGGCGAAACATGATGCGGTTTTTGCGCTGCTGGCCAGATATGGGCACGTGCCGGATGCGGAAGCGGCGGCTGCGGGCGATCCATCCGACCGGCCGGTCATTCCGGCCAGACAGGTCGAAATTCAGGCCCAATTCGACCGCCATGTGGCAGACATCGATAAGGCCCTGACGGTGCTGGACCATATTGATCTGGCCAAGTTTTTCGTTGGGCTTTGGCCATACGTGCTGTTTGCGGTGGTGGTGCTGCTGGCCGTGGGAATACCGCAGTTGCTGCCAGGCGTCATCTGGCCGGATTTAAACCTGATGGGCGCAACTGGAACGGGTGCAGTGGTGGTGATGGCTTTGCTGCTGCTGGTGATGCGTTGGATGGCCCGGCGTGCGGTGCGGCGGGCCTTTCGCCCTGCGCACCAGGCTTTATTTTATGCCGACCTTGAAGCACGGGCTGTGTTGGAGGCGGCCAAAAAGACGCATGATGCCGATCTGGCTGCGGCGCGCCAGCGTCACAAGGCCGAAGTTCAGCGGGAAAAGGAGAAGGCGGCGGCGCTGCTGGAAATGGCTAAAGCGAAGCGTGATGCGGCGATGGCGGCCAGTGCAGCCGAGTGCGAGGTTCGTTTATCTCAGGTGCAGCAGGAGGATGCGGCAGCCCAGGGTGAGACGCAGCAATGGCAACAACAGCGGGAAGCGCAGACTCGGGCAAAGTATCAGCAGGAGTTGGCGAACATTCAACAGGGCATCGCGGCGGATCGGTTACGTATTAAAAATGAGTACGACTCTCAGCGTACGGAGCTGGAGCAAAAGTGGACGCAGGGCCTGTCGAGATTGCAGACTCCGGCAGAGCCGGCGGCGGCCGGGCCGGCGGCTCAGGCCGGGCAATGGGAGCATTGGGTTCCGCCACGCACCTTTGCCCAGACCGTGCGGTTTGGCGAATTAGCGGTGGATGTGCAGGCGATTGTGCGTGAGGCGGCCAAAGATGGGCCGTTTACACTCAACATTCCGAATCGCTTTGCGATGCCGGCGCTGCTGGCATTTCCGCGGCATGCATCATTGTTGATTCATGCAGATCGTGCCGGCCGTCCCGCGGCGCTGGCAGCGCTGCAGGCGGTCATGACGCGGCTGCTTACCACATTGCCGCCGGGGCGGGTGAGATTCACGCTTATTGATCCGGTGGGTCTGGGGCAGAATTTTGCGGGGTTTATGCACCTGACGGATTATGACGAAGCCTTGGTGGGGGGGCGTATCTGGACTCAGGCAGAACAAATTGATCAACGGCTGGCGGATCTGACCGACCACATGGAAACGGTGATACAAAAATACCTCCGCAATGAGTTTGAGACGATTGATGATTACAACATTCAGGCGGGGGAACTGGCCGAACCCTATCGTTTTCTGGTGATTGCGGATCTGCCGGTGGGTTTTTCGGATGAAGCGCTGCGCCGGTTAAGCAGCATTGCGACGACCGGGGCACGATGCGGGGTTTATACCCTGGTTTATCGTGATACGCGGGTGGCTGTACCGGCCGGCACGCATCTGGAAGATCTGGAGTCCCACAGCATCAATCTGGTGTATCAGGTGGATAGATTCGTTTGGAGAGATGAGGTGTTCAGCCGGTTTCCGCTGACGTTGGATGCCGCGCCGGACGAAAACGACCTGACCACCATTTTGCACCTGGTGGGCAAACAGGCGCGGGAATCCAAGCGCGTGGAAGTTTCGTTTGCGGCGATTGCCCCGGATATGGATTCGTTCTGGACACGGCATAGCGACGCTGATTTGCATGCGGCGGTGGGGCGGTGCGGGGCCACGCGGCTGCAAACCTTCCGCCTGGGCAAGGGAGTGGCGCAGCACGCCCTGGTGACGGGCAAAACCGGTTCCGGAAAATCCACGTTAATGCACGTGCTGGTAACCAATCTGGCGATGTGGTATTCGCCGCAGGAACTGGAACTTTATCTGATTGACTTTAAAAAGGGCGTGGAATTCAAAACCTATGCCACCCATCAATTACCGCATGCCCGGGCCATTGCGGTGGAAAGCGACCGGGAATTCGGCTTAAGTGTGCTGCAGCGTATTGATGCCGAGATGGGCCGGCGGGGGGATATGTTCCGGACGGTGGGGACGCAGGATTTAGGCGGTTATCGGCAGGCGTCGGGGCAGCCACTGCCGCGGACTTTGCTGGTGATTGATGAATTCCAGGAATTTTTCAGCGAAGATGACAAACTCGGTCAAGATGCAGCGCTGCTGCTGGACCGGCTGGTGCGGCAGGGGCGGGCGTTTGGTATTCACGTGCTGCTGGGTTCACAGACAATTGCCGGATCTTCGGGTTTGTCACGCAGCACCATCGGCCAGGTTGCGGTGCGCATTGCGCTGCAGACCACCGAAGCGGATTCGCAGGTGGTGCTGGCCGACGGCAATTCGGCGGCCCGGCTGCTCTCCCGTCCGGGCGAGGCTATTTACAACGATGCCGGCGGATTGGTGGAAGGCAACAGCCCGTTCCAGGTGGCATGGCTGGCCGATGAACAACGTGATACGTATCTGGAGGCGGTGCGTAAAAAGGCCGAGCTTATGGGGGTACAGACTCAACCAACTATTATTTTTGAAGGTAACACGGCCGCGGATATCCGCAAGAACCGTCAGTTGCTGTCCCTGCTGGAGGCCCCGCGCGTGGCGGTAAATCCCAGGGTGTGGCTGGGAGAGCCGGTGGCCATCAAGGAACCGACCAGTGTGGTTTTTCGCCGACAAAGCGGCGGCAATGTGATGCTTATCGGCCAGTCAGAAGAGCAGGCGCTGGCGATCATGTCGGCGGCGATGCTGGCGTTGGCGGGGCAGCAGCCGCTGGAAACACGGCTGTATATTCTGGATGGTAGCGCCACCGATTCGCCATCTTTTGGGGTATTGGCGGCCACCGCTGCGGTTACGAAATTAAACTTTAAAAATGTAGAATACCGCGCTGTGCCGGAGGTGATTGGCGAACTGGCGAAGGAATTACAACAGCGGCAGAGTGGAACTGCAACCGCGCCGCCGGCGATTTTCATTTTTGTGCTGGGGCTGCAGCGTTACCGTGCACTGCGCAAATCCGAAGATGCGTTCGGGTTTTCCAGTGGCGGGGATGACAAAGAACCTGATCCGGGCAAGCAGTTTGCCGAGCTGCTGCGTGAAGGCCCGGCCTGGGGGATACATCTGGTAATCTGGACGGATACGGTGGTATCGATTGACCGTGCCCTGGACCGCAATTCCATGCGTGAGTTTGATACGCGGGTGCTGTTTCAGATGAGCGCATCGGACAGCAGCAACCTCATTGATTCGCCGGCGGCCAACCGCCTGGGTCCAGTTCGGGCTTTGGCCTACAGTGAAGAACAGGGCACGCTGGAAAAGTTTCGATCTTATGCGGTGCCTGATGCAGAGTTTCTCCAGCAAGTACAGCGGACGTTGGCTGCCAAGCCGGTGGCCGCCGGCGGATAGACAGTCCGGACGACGGTTTTTTCTTTCAGCGGATGTTCCAACAAAAACCGGCGCTCTGTCCAGCCATAATGTGCTGTAAAATCAACGGGATTTGCGTCTTGACGGCAGTTTCTTCCTCGTGGCTACTTTTACGCCATGGTTAGGAAGCGCCTCCGGCAAGACGACTTGAGCCTTCTCCAGGAACTTCTGTACCGATGCCCTTGGCGTTGTCCAGCCCCCATTTATGACTCCACTTGAACGTATAGGTTTCACACACATTCACATTACTTTAATAGTATAACATTTCTACGTACACGTATATTGCGGAATCCCGGGATCGGCCTTGCCAGGACTGCGCCACGACCGGAGGGAGCAGAGTGGCAAGGCCGGGTGGGGGTTCGGGGGCGGGTGGAAGAACCCGCCCCCGCGTTGCGCATGGCAAACTCAACGGGCGTACGGTATTGCAGACTTGAATGCGGACGTCGCCGGTTGTATTCCCGACGATACCATTGGCAAACGGCCTGTGCATGCGCTACGGTACCAAATGTTTCCATGTCCAGACACTCCCGACGCAACGTCCCGTTCAACCGTTCATTCTTTCCATTTTGCCATGGGCTGCCGGGAGCAATGTGCCGTATAATCACCCCGGCTTGTTTCAACCGCCGCATCAGGGCCTTGGCGATAAACTCCGGGCCATTGTCGGATCGCACAAACCGTGGTGT
>JAJZKJ010000275.1 GCA_021804195.1 Acidobacteriota bacterium | reverse complement strand
GCGGCCTACCTTTCCCGCCATGGCGTGGCCGGAATTAAATTTGGAAAAGGCTGATTGGAATCACGTACCGGTTGAAAACCGCCTTTTTCCAGCACCCGTCGCGAAGCCCGGTGCCGCGCATGGCAAATCGCTTCCAGTTCCCGCAAACCGCATGTTTGCGCCAGCTCCATCATGCCGCGCAGGACTTCGGTGGCATAGCCCTGGCCCCAGGCGTCGCGGGCCAGCACATAGCCGGTGAGGGCGCGCTCTCCGGCCATGCATTGCAGCCCGGTGCTGCCGATTAAATCATCTTCGCGATAGATCAGATACGGTCCCACCCCGTCGCGCCGCCAGGCCGCGGCGCTCCATTCCAGAAACGCGCGCGTGTCGTTCAACGTACGGTGCCGCGGCCAGCTCAGGTAGCGCGTGACCTCGGCATCCGCGGCATAACGCGAGAAAATCGCCTCGGCGTCATGCGGACGCGGCGGCCGCAGACGCAACCGCGGAGTATGCAGTAACTGCGGAGCCATTGCCATGGGAATGGATGTGATTACGGCAGAACCTGTCTCATAAATGGTTCATAGCATCAAATCAGGGTAAATATGCGGCTTTTCCAGCGAAACAATTCCGCGCGTTTGGCGGAATTGTGAGCGAAAGAAAAGTCGCATGCATAGTGTAAACTTTACTGCACATGGCTTTATGAGACAGGTTCTAATACGGACTGGGTTCGCGTGCGGGATAATGTTGCCATGCGAGCCGTGGTACAGCGCGTCAGCCGGGCCGAAGTTCGGATCGCGAATCAGGTCACGGGCGCCATTGGCGCTGGCGCCGTCGTGCTGCTGGGCGTGGAAACCGGCGACAGCACTGCCGATGCGCAGTATCTGGCGGCGAAAATTGCCGGCCTGCGCGTCTGGGAAGACGAATCAGGCAAAATGAACCGCGGCCTGGCCCAGATTCAGGGTGCGGCGCTGGTCATCTCGCAATTCACCTTGTTAGGCGACGTTCGGCGCGGGCTGCGTCCAGCCTTTGATCGCGCCGCCCCGGCGGAAGTTGCTCAGCCGCTCTATGAATTGTTTTTAACCCAATTGCGCGCGGCCGGAATTCAGGTCGAATGCGGCGTCTTCCGGGCGCATATGGAAGTTGAGCTGGTCAACGACGGGCCGGTGACGATCCTGCTCGACAGCCGGAAAGGGTTTTAAATTTTAAGTGCCTATGAATAGCTACAATATATTGATGCGCACCGTGGGCATTGAAAATCTGAAACTGCGCCTGAGCGAATATGTGCGGTTTGCGGCGGATGGGGAAACCGTCCTGATCACGGACCGTGATCAGGTAGTTGCTGAACTGCGCGCTCCCGAAGTGGGAAGGCAGCACCCGATGACTGATGCTACAAAGATCGAATGGACTCGAAAAGGCTGGCTGAGGCCGGGACAAATTCATCAACCGTTTCCTCCATGCCCGGAAACTCCGCGTATTCCATTAGCAGAATTGTTAAAGGAAATCGAGCTCATGCGATCTGAGAAATAATGATTTATATTGACAGCTCAGTAGTGCTTGCTTACTTATTGTCGGAAACCCGTATTCCCGATGCTAAATTATGGCAAGAACCACTGATTTCCAGCCGCCTCATCGAATACGAAACGTGGTCTGTGCTCCATGGCAGAAGTGCGGCCTTAACGCTTCGTAATTACGCTCGAGAATTGTTAGTCAGAATTGATTTCATCGAGCTCCAACCCATTGTTTTGCATAAAATTATTGAGGGATTCCCGGTGACGGTTCGAACACTGGATGGCATTCATTTAGCCACTATGGATTTTATCCAGAGCCAAGGCATGAAAATCCGGCTCGCAACCTACGATCAACGGTTGGGAAAAGCCGCCTTGGCCATAGGCATCAATATGGCCAGCGAGTTCATCCCGGTACAATAAATACATGAACTCCGCCGAGCGGCGCGCGGCTCTATTGGCCGCGCTGGAAAAGCGCATTCTGGTGCTCGATGGCGCCATGGGCACCATGCTGCAGCGGGAATCCCTCACCGCGGCTGATTTCGGCGGTGAAGCGCTTGAGGGCTGCAATGAGCATCTGGTGCTGAGCCGGCCCGATGTCATCGCCAAAATTCACCGGCAATATCTCGAAGCCGGCGCCGATATCATCGAAACCAATAGTTTCGGCAGCACCAGCATCGTGCTGGCGGAATATGGGCTGGCGGATCAAGCCCGGGAAATCAGCCGCGCGGCCGCCCGCCTTGCGCGCCAGGCGGCCGATGCCGCCTCCACTCCGGAGCAACCCCGATTTGTGGCCGGCTCAATGGGGCCGACCACCCGGGCCATCAGCGTGACCGGAGGCGTGAGCTTTGCCGAACTGCGGCAGACATTTTATGAGCAGGCGCGGGCGCTGATGGAAGGCGGCGCGGATCTTCTCTTAATCGAAACCTGCCAGGATACGCGCAACATCAAAGCCGCGGCGCTGGCCATTCTGCAGCTGCGCGCGGAGCGGGGCGAAGATATTCCCATCATCGTCTCGGGCACCATCGAGCCCATGGGCGCCATGCTGGCCGGGCAGAACGCCGAAGCGCTCTGGGTTTCGCTGGCGCATCTGCCCTTGCTGGCCATCGGGCTGAACTGCGCCACCGGACCGGAGTTCATGACCGACCATATACGCACCCTGGCCGGCATGGCGGACTGTTACCTTTCCTGCTATCCCAACGCCGGCCTGCCCAACGAGGAAGGCAAATATCTGGAAACGCCGGCCTCGCTCGCCGGCCAGCTTGAGCGGTTCGCGGCCCAGGGCTGGCTGAATCTGGTGGGCGGCTGCTGCGGCACCACGCCCGAGCACATTCGCGCCATCGCGGCGATGGCGGCTCGGCATGCTCCGCGGCGGCCGCCGCAAGCCGCGCCCCGCAGCTTCTACAGCGGCATCGAAACCGTCGAGGCCGAGCCCTCGGCGCGGCCGCTCTTGGTGGGCGAGCGCACCAACGTGATCGGCTCGCGGCTGTTTCAGCGCCTGGTGGCCGAACGCAAATGGGACGAGGCCAGTGAAATCGCGCGCCGGCAGGTGAAAAACGGCGCCCAGGTGGTGGACGTCTGCCTGCAGACTACCGAAAGCGACGAGTTGAGCGATATTCCCGAATTCTATGAACAACTGATCCGCAAGGTGAAGGCGCCGGTGATGATTGACACCACCGATGCGCGCGCCATCGAGCTGGCGCTGACTTACTGCCAGGGTAAAAGCCTGATCAACTCCATCAACCTGGAAGACGGAGAAGAAAAGTTCGCGCGCGTGGCGCCCCTGGCGCGCCAGTACGGCGCGGCGGTGGTGGTGGGCTGCATTGACGAAGACAAGGCCCAGGCGCAGGCCTTTACCCGCGAGCGCAAATGCGAAGTGGCCGAGCGCTCTTTGCGGCTGCTGACGGAAAAATACGGGCTGAAGGCGGAAAACCTGGTCATAGACCCGCTGGTATTTCCCTGCGCCACGGGCGATGAAAACTATATTGGCGGCGCGGTGGAAACCATCGAAGGCATCCGCTTGATCCGCGAGCGCCTGCCGCACGTCAAAACCATTCTTGGCATTTCCAATATTTCCTTCGGCCTGCCGGCGGCCGCGCGCGAAGTGGTGAACTCGGTATTTCTCTACCACGCTACCCGGGCCGGACTCGATCTGGCCATCGTGAACGCGGAAAAAATCGAGCGCTTTGCCTCCATTCCCGAAGCGGAGCGGCAACTGGCCGAGGCTTTATTGTTCAACACCCCGCCGGAAGCGCTGCCCGATGATGCCACGCCCGAACAGGCCGCCCTGGCCGGCGCGCCCGCTGACTGGCGCGAACAGTCGCGGGAGCAGAAAATCGCCATCAATCAATTCCATATCGCCGCGCTCTCGCGTCATTTTCGCGGTGGCGGCGCGCGGCGCGCGGCCGCGGCCGCGCTGCCGCTCGATGAACGCCTGGCCCGCTACATCATTGAAGGCTCCAAAGACGGTCTCATCGCCGATCTGGACCGCAAACGCGCCGAGGGCGCCGCTCCGCTCGAGATCATCAACGGCCCGCTCATGGCCGGCATGAGCGAAGTGGGGCGGCTGTTCAACAACAACGAGCTGATCGTGGCCGAAGTGCTGCAGTCGGCCGAGGCCATGAAGGCCGCCGTCAGCCACCTGGAACCGTTCATGCAAAAGTCGGCCGATGCGCGGCGCGGACGCATCGTGCTGGCCACGGTCAAAGGCGATGTGCACGACATCGGCAAAAACCTGGTGGATATCATTCTCTCCAACAACGGATATGAGGTGATTAACCTCGGCATCAAAGTGCCACCCGAGGCGCTGATCGAGGCCTGGCG
>JAJZKJ010000274.1 GCA_021804195.1 Acidobacteriota bacterium | reverse complement strand
TTGCCCCGGGCCATGATCCAAAAATCCGTGGTGTTTTTCTATAACCTGAATACAACCCGTTCTCCTAAAAGCTACTGGAAAAATTTGGGCAAAAAATATGCGCATCAGGCTCGCCAGTTTGCCGGAAATAGAAAAAAACTTAAAGCCTGGCTGGCGCGGTGGAATCTTACCGGCTCACGGGAAGCGAAACTGCGCGCCCTTTACCTGCACGTGCTCCAAATTCAGAACCTCAATTTAAATGCCAGCGTCGCCAACCCGCGGCCAGCCAAGCACGCCCTGAAAGTATTGCGGCATGGCTATGCGAGCGGCTCGCAACTCAATCTACTCCTGGTGGCGTTAGCACGGGCGGCCGGTTACAAAGCCTATTGGGTGCACAGCGCGCAGCGCAACCGCATGAGTTTTCTGAGCAAATGGTGCAATCCGAATCAACTGGACAATGACATGGTCATGATTCGGCTGCATGGCAAATACCTGTTTTTTGACCCCAGCTCCGGAGCGCCTTTTGGCGATCTTTTATGGTGGGAAAACGGCGTGATCGCTTTGATTGCCCGGCATAGCGGAGGAAAATTCATCATCATTCCCAATCAAAGCTCACGGGACGCCACACGTTTCCGGCATCTGGATTTGACCTGGGAGCCGGATGGCGGCTGGGCGGGCGGCCTGCAGGCGAAATGGACCGGCACCCTGGCACTATCGCTGCGGATGGCGCTGATCAAAGACAGCCAAGCCCGCCGGCAACAATTTCTGTCCCGCCTGGCCCGGAGCTGGCTGCCCTACGGAACGCAGCTCGCGCTGCTTTCCAGCCAAGGCTGGAGAACCGGCGCCAACACCATCACCGCACAATGGCAGGTTCAACTGCCGGGGAGGGGAACGCGGGCGGCTTTATTGCCGCAAGATGTGCTGAATCTGGGCCGCGCGCCGCTGTTTTCCGCGCGCCAACGCACGCAAGCCGTCTATTTTCATTACATGTACCGGCATCACGATGAAATTACGCTGCATTTGCCCCGCGACGCCCAAGTGCAAGCCGTTCCGCCCGTGCAGATTCCGAATCCGCCGTCCAGGAGCGCGGTGGACTTTTCCGAGCAAACCTCGGCCGAGAAGATGCCCACGAGCGTCGTGGTCAAGGTGAACCGCCGCCTGATCATCCGGTTAGTGGTGGCGCCGGTACAGTTTTATCCGACGATCAAAGGATTTTTCGATGCGGTGCACCAGGCCGATCACGCGACCTTGTCCCTGCGCATGCCGCTGACAGAGCCCGCACTGTGACCCCATGATAAGGATTACGCTCAGGGATAAGCATCGTTCATCGGCGGAGGGCCAGGACTTAACAGGCAACCCCGGCCCTCCCACTCGATACGGCTTTCGTACTGTTGATGGTGGATTCGTGGGCCGCCGCTCACTGGCTCCATTACGTTCGGCTGCCCGGATGCTGGCGGGGATGGCTTGCCTGACATCCCTGGCCTGGGCTTTTGGGCCGCACCCGCACGCCTGGCTGAGAAAATTACAATCGCAAGGTCCGTCACCCATTCATGGATGGCAGCATCTGTATCCCGGCCCGTTGCGTCCCCGGGGCGTTATCCTTTACCGCGATTATGACTTGCGGGTAAAAAAAAATGGCCACGTGCGGACGCGGATTCGCCTGGCCTACCGCATACTGAGCCGCAACGGCTCCGATCTGGCGAATTATGAATATTTAACCGCCCGGAATAACCGGTTACGCCATTTCCATGGCTGGGAGTGGGCCGCGGGCTACCCACACTGGCAACGGCGGCGGAAGCACCACGCCCTGCAATTGAGTCCTTTAATCTATTACCCCGGTTATGTCCGCTATCACATCTGGAGATTGCAGATGCCCACGCCGCTGCCCGGCGCGATTGTGGGATTTTCGCTCCAGGCACGCCGGCGGCCCCGCATTTTACAACTGCATTGGCCCTTCCAGCGCGGCATTCCGGTCCTCTACACCCGGCTGCGCCTCCGCCTGCCCCGGGGCTGGAAATTTCAAGCGCATTGGCGGCATTGGCCGCCGCAGGCGCCCCAATTCGCGGGCTCTCAAGGCTGGGACTGGATTCTGAGAGACGTTCCCGGGCTGCCGCACCAGCCCCGCATGCCCACTCCGGCACAACTGCGCGCTTGGATGACATTGACGCTGATACCGCCGCAGCCACTCCCCGCATTGACGCCGCAAAACTGGCAAGCGGTGGGAAATTGGTACGAAAAAATCGCCGCCGGCCGGCGCCAGCCCGATGCGGCCATGCGCGCCGCCGTGGCCCGGCTCACCGCCGGACAAGCCAGCCTGGCGGGGAAAATCCGCGCCCTGGCGCGCTACGTGCAAATGCAGATCCGGTACGTGGCAATCGAGATCGGAATCGGCGGATATCGCCCCCATCCGGCCAGCCTGGTTTGGCAGCATCGCTATGGCGACTGCAAGGATAAAGCCACTTTGCTGATGGCGTTGCTGCGGGTTTTAGGCGTGCAGGCGCATTATGTGCTGCTCAATCATCAAGCGGGAATTGTCGCGGGAAAGTTCCCCTACATCCGCAACTTTGATCATGCGATTGTGGCGATTTCCTGGCCCCGGGGCGCTTCCCTGGCGGAAATTTATGATTCCACCCAGGTCGCCGGCCTTGGCACGGTGGTCTATTTCGACCCCACTGCCGACACCACCGCCTGGGGCTGGCTGCCGAGTTCCGAACAAGGCGGCCACGTGCTGCTGATCACGCACCAGCATAGCTATTTCCTGCGCTTGCCCCAATTGCCGGATAATCTGAACCGCCGCTTTCGCTATGGACAACTGGTGATGCAAGGCGACGGCTCTCTGCGCGGGGGATGGGAGGAAATCCGAACCGGCAGCTATGCCAGCCGCGGCAAACGCAGACTGCATATGAGCCCGCGGCGGCGCCAATACCTGCGCCTGCGCTGGAGCCGCGTGCAATCGGGCATTCAGGTCTATGGCTGGCATGGCGACAGCCACAACGGCAGCATGGTGCTGCGTTTTCAGATGCGGGTGAATCCATTTCTGCAGATCATGGACCATAGTTTTTATCTGCGTCCCTGGCTGGCGCCCTTCTATTTGCCCGCGATGGAAGAATCCGAAGCTCGCGCCTACCCCATTCGTATTGGACCCAAACGGCTGGAAACCGATCTTTGTCAAATCTATATGCCGCGGAATCTGGCCCCGGACCTGTTGCCGCCCGCCATCAATATAGACCTGACGCCCGCGGGCGCGGCCGCTCCCAAATATGCCAGCTACCAGAGCAGTTATCGCTGGAAAATCACCCCACGCGGCCCCATGCTGACGGTCCAGCGCACATTAGCCATCGAGGCCCGCTGGCTGCCGGCCAGCGCGTATGGCGACTTACAGCGGTTTACGCGGCAAGTTTTTACTGATCAGGAAACCGTGATGGCTTTCCATCTGGTGCCGGTAACGACCAACACGGCCCAGCCTCCGGCAAGGGGTCACGCTCAGAGATAAGCGTCGTGCGGCGCTTCATGGCCCGGCTGTTTTCTTTTGCGCCAGCAGGACGCGCGGCCAGCCCTGCAGATCGCAGCGGGTTTCCACCTCGGCCCAATCCGCAAACCAGCCCCGCACGCCTTCCGCCGAGCGATAGCCCATTTCCAGCAACAGCCAGCCGCCGGGGACGAGCAGGCGCAGGGCCGCGGGAAGCAGGCGGGCATAGCATTCCAGCCCGGTTTCCCCGGCCGCCAACGCGACCCGCGGCTCAAATTCGCGCACTTCGCGCTGCAGGCCCGGCAGCTCCGATTCCGGGATATAGGGAGGGTTCGAGACGATCAGATCAAACTGCCCGGCCTGTCCCCGCCAGGCTTCGAGCCAGTCGCCGGATTGAAACGCCACCGCGGCCCGCCAGCGGCGGGCATTGTTTTCCGCGACGGCGAGCGCGGCCGGGGAAATATCGGTGGCGAAGATGTCCGCGGTTTGTCCCCGCGCGGCCAGCTCGAGCGCCAGCGTGACGGCGATGCAGCCGGAGCCGGCGCCCGCGTCCACAATCCGCAGGGGCGCGGACGAGAGCCGCGGGGCGGCGGCTTTTTCGAGAGCGGCTGTGACCAATAACTCGGTTTCGGGACGCGGAATCAGCACCGCCGGCGTTACCTCGAAGTCGCGCCCGTAAAATTCCTGCCGGCCGAGAATATATTGCGCCGGCTCACCCCGCAGCCGCCGGTCCATATACTCCGCAAACCGGGCATGCTCGCCGGGGTTGAGCTGGTATTCGGGATGGGCATGCAGAAACGCCCGGTCACGCCCCAGCGCCGCCGCGAGCAGAATATCCACCGATTCGCGGGCGTTCCACTCAGAAT
>JAJZKJ010000273.1 GCA_021804195.1 Acidobacteriota bacterium | reverse complement strand
CGCCACCAACTCGCCCAGCACAATGAAATTGACGTCGCTGTATTGCACCCGGCTGCCGGGTGGAAAATGCGGCCGCAGGCGGGTGATCTTTTCCAGCCCGAGACGATCGCCATGCCACCAGGGATGCATGCGCAGATCGGGGCGCAGACCCGATGTATGGGTGAGCAACTCGCGAACCGTGATCTGGCTTTTGCCGTCGCGCCCGAAGGCCGGCCAGTACCTGGCCACCGGATCATTCAGCCGGATTTTGCCTTGCTGAACCAGCCGCATGACGGCCGGCGCCGTGGCAACCACTTTGGTCAGCGAGGCGCAGTCAAAGATGGTGCGGACAGTCATGGATTCGCCCCGCGCCCGCTCGCCAAAAGCGCGATCGTAAACGATGCGCCCGTTGTGGCCAATCAGCACAACCGCGCCGGGCAATTCATTTTGGGCGATAGCGCGGCGCACAATCGCGCCCAGGCCGCGCCAGGATGGATTAGAGGCAGTAACGGGATGCGAAGGGCGCGTGGCAGCGGCAGAAATGATTCCCAAAGCCAAGCTGAGCAGCAAAAACGGACGGCGATGAATGAAGCCAAAGAGCATGCGATGCGGCACAGCCGCTTTTTCATTTAGGCGAAACAATTTCGCAAATGCCGGGCCAAAGCCGGGGTTTACGATCCCTGATGGAGGCTGGAATTCCATTATCGTTCAAAGCACGGGACCTGACAGGAACCCCCGAGCGACCCATGGGCTTTCAGCCCATAGGCACCCCGCCTGCGATCTCGTATTTGTACTACAATGCGACTCGGCCGTGAACGCACCATAATCAGGAGTGCGGACCATTGGCGTCAAGCTGTTTCACTCCCCTTCCAATTACAAAAAAAACACCATCCTCATGTCTCATTCATTTAATCTCGCCGCCATGCAGGCGGCACTGCGCGAGCAGCGCTGCGCGGGCTGGCTGTTTGCCGACCACCATCACCGCGACGCCATTGCCGGCCGGCTGCTGGGACTACCCCCCGGGCGCATGGCCACGCGGCGCTGGTTTTATCTGGTGCCGGCCGAGGGCGCGCCGCGCAAGCTGATCCATCGCATCGAAGCCGGACAACTGGAGGAACTGCCGGGCGAGGCCACGCTCTATTCCTCCTGGCGGGACATGGAATCCGGGCTGCGGCAAATGCTGACGGGATTGCGGCGCGTGGCCATGCAATATTCGCCGCGCAATGCCCTGCCGGCGCTCTCGGTGGTGGATGGCGGCATGCTGGAACTGGTGCGGGAAACCGGGGCGGAAGTCATCAGCTCGGCGGATCTGGTGGCGCAACTCGAGGCAGTGTGGACGCCGGAGCAACTGGCATCGCACCGCCAGGCGGGCAAGGTGATTGACCGGGTGATCACGGCCGCTTTCCGCCGGATCCGCCAGGCGCTCGATGCGGGAGAAACGCTGAGCGAATATGACTTGCAGCAGTGGATGATCGAGCGCATGGCGGCGGAGGGAGTAACGGCGGAAGAGCCGCCCATCGTGGCCATCAATTCGCATGCCGGCGATCCGCATTATGAGCCGTCCGCCAAAGGCGCGGCCGGTTTTCAAAACGGCGACCTGGTATTGCTCGATGTATGGGGCAAATGCCAGGATGCGCGGGCGGTTTATTACGACGTCACCTGGATGGGCGCCGCCACGCGGCGGCCGCTGCTCAAGATCGCGCGGGCCTTTACCCGGGTACGGGCGGCACGCGACGCGGCTTTTGCCTTGATTCAAGGCCGCATGCGGGCGGGCGAGGCGGTGCAGGGATGGGAAGCCGACCGGGCGGCGCGGCAGGTGATGGAAGAGGCCGATGTAGCCGGGCATTTCACCCACCGCACCGGGCATTCGATCGGGACCTCCGTGCATGGCTACGGTCCCAACCTCGACAGCCTGGAAACCCATGACATTCGCCGCCTGCGCCCGGGACACGGTTTTTCAATCGAGCCGGGGCTCTATTACGCCAGCTTCGGCATCCGGCTGGAGGTGAATGTTTATTTGCATGAGCGGGATGCGGAAATTACCGGACCCATCCAGAACGAATTGATTACAATATAATCTTTGGGCCGAGGGAGCAGCATCGTCCGGCGGCGCTCGACTTCACCGGCTGGCAATATTCCCGTTACCATGTCCACCCGCACCGATGCCGCTGCCTTAGCGGCCGCAGCCAGCGCCACGCGGCGCGCCAACCTGATCGCCGTCCTGAGCTGGCTGGCGCCCGGGGCGGGGTATTTCTGGCTGAAAAAATGGACCCGCGGCGCGCTCGTCTCCGCCGCCATCATCGGCATGTTTTTGCTGGGGCTGGGACTGCAGGGGCAGATTTATCAATTTTCGCAATTGGGCGACCTGCTGAGCATACTGGGCTGGATCGGGGATGTCTGCGGCGGCGGAATGTATTTTTTAACGCAAATTCTGGGGGCGGGCGCGGGCAATGCCTATACCGTGTGGGGCAATTACGGAACAACGTTTCTGATCTGCGCCGGGCTGCTCAACCTGCTGGCCGCGACCGATGTGCGCGACATCGCGCTGGGGCGAAAAAAATAGCGGCACAGCCGCTTTTTTTTAAGGCGAAACCATTGCGCAAAAACACCCCACCTGAAAATACGGAAGGGCGGTTCCTATCCGCCCCATCCTGCTTCGCGGGACAGGGTCCCCGGCCGGGGTTTGCGAACCCTGTTGGAGACTGGAATTTTATTGCCGTTCATCAGCGCGGAACCAGACAGAAAACCCCGCGCTTCGGCCCACGATCCCGCATTTGCACCGCAATGCGACTCGGCCGTGAACGCTGATGGCCCACACTCATGGCATACGCATTTCTCATCTGGCTGATCGCGCTCAAGTTTTCCCACTTCACCACCGTGATCCTGTTCGCGCTCTGCGCCTCGGTGGTCTTCGCCGTTACGCTGCGGGAAGAACCGCGCGAGCAGTTCAAATACGGCGCCTTTTGCTTTGCCAGTTTTCTGGGCGCCACCATCGTGGTGGGCTGGATTATGTACTTTATTAATCCACGCTAAGGATACGGGTGAAGCGATAAGCGTCGCATAGCTGCGTTGTCAGGCGCTCAGACATCCTCACACACCACCGAGTATGCCACGGTGTCTTCGCGCCTTCCGCCTGGCTCTGCCCGCTTCTCCCTTCACTTTAGATATTGTCTCAATCGGCATAGCCGCTTTTATTCTTACACACGAACATTTTCATGAAGTCCCGGCCGAAGCCGGCTATTAGACGCCTGCGAACTGCTTCGCGCCCAGCACCGATTCCGTCAGCTCCAATAAGCGCGCCAGGCCGGCCGGCAGATCGGCTCCCAGATCAATCCGCAACACCCGCCGCTTATGAGCGGCCAGTGACTGGAAATCGCCGATCGCCTGGGCCTGGAACAGCGTGGCGAAATCGTACTGCTGGCCGGGGATGGCGACTGGACCGGCGGAGGCGGCGGCGACGGCAGAGGTGAGCTGCAGGAAGACGCCGGTGTTGGGTCCGCCTTTATGCAACTGGCCGGTGGAGTGCAAAAAGCGCGGGCCGAAGCCGAGCGTGGTCGCAACCTTCAGCCGGCCGCGCAGCAAAACACGCAAAGCGCGTAATTGGGATTGCAGGCGCGGGCTGGCTTCGGAATAGACCATTAAAGCAACGTAATCGCCCGGGCGCACCGATTCGAGCAGTCTGGCCAGGGCCGCGGCGACGGAAGAGGCCGCCGGCTGGGCCGCGTCCTCGTAGGCGGCCAGGGCAGAAAGAGCCATGCCTTTTTCCTGATCGCGCGCGGTGGGCGCGGCATCAAGACCGGCCTGACGGGCGCCTTGCCGCAGGAAAGTTTGCAGTACACGGCTGGTATTGTCTTTGCTTTCCTGTACGTTGGGTTCGTCAAATGGGTTGATGCCCAGCACCGCGCCGGCCACGGCGGTGGCAAATTCCCAGCGGTAATACTCCGCGCCCAAATCATAGGCATCGCGCAGCGCCAGCGTGACCACCGGGGCGCCGGCCTTCATCTGGGCCGCAGCCCAGTCATCGCCGGGGATGGCTTCGGAAGCCAGGCGCAGGCGGATGAAGACGCGGTCCGATCCGTAATCGGAAACCAGACCGGCCGGCTCGCCATCCACTGGAACCAGACCTTTGCCCAACTTGCCGGTGCTTTCGGCGATGAGCTGCTCGGCCCAGGAGCCAAAGCTGGCCAGCGCGGGACTGGCCAGCAGGGTGATTTTGTCGCGTCCAGCCAGGGCCCAGCCACCGAGAAACGAGCCCAGTTGCACGCCGGGATTCTGATCAAGCCGCACATTCGCGCCGCAAGCCTTTTGCATGGCCTCGGCGCGGTCTAATAACTGCGTC
>JAJZKJ010000272.1 GCA_021804195.1 Acidobacteriota bacterium | reverse complement strand
CGGATAGCAATTCGGGGTGTGGGCGCCCTTGTCAAGCAGCACCACTTTCTCGCGGATATTGCGGGACTTGATCCAGTGTCCCAGCGCCTTTTCGCACCCTCCGTCGCCGCCATAAATATAGGCCGAGTCGAAGGCGTTGCCGCCGCGCTGAAAATAATCATCGAACATCGCCGCCGCCATGGGAAAATTCGAGATGCCCACTTTGTCCACTCCCATCACCAGGCGGGAGACGGGTTTGCTCACTCCGGGAATGGCGCCGTATTCCATCCGCTGGTCTTTTCTTACGCACAAGGGGCGGCCGTCAATAGGGAGGGTGCGGTTGGGCGGTTTCTCATTTTCGTAAACAACGCCGATCGCCGCACGCCACTGGTCCAGGGTTTTCATGTTTCCCAGCGTGTCTTTCCAGCGCATGGCCGGCCAGGCGGCCTCGCGTTTACCTGCCTGCACGGCGGCGGCGAATGTATCAGCCTCCAGTGTGTAAACATTCGCCGGCGCTTCGACCACAATCTCCTGTGTATCTTTTCCATAGCGATGCACGATGATCTTGTTGCCCTTTTCCGAAGGAACCCACAACTCGGGAATGTGAATCTTGCCCGTGGAACCATAGATACGCACCCCGTTGTCCATGTTGCACTGCACGGCCGTACCCACGCCGGCTACGATGTCGTTCGGAAACTTCAGCGTGGCCAAGGCGTATTCATCCACCCGGCTGCGGGCGCCAACATGTCCGCAACCGCGTACTTCCACCGGGTCCAGGAACTCCTGACCAGCCGCCACTCCCGCGACCAGTCGCGCCAGCGACACCGGGTAGCAGCCTACGTCCAGAATGCCGCCGCCGCCGAGTTCATTGTTCAAAAGCCGCTTCTCATAGTTAAGCCCCGATTGAAAACCGAAGAAGGCCTGAATCATGCGCACGTCGCCGATGGCTTTTTCCCGCAACAGATCCACAAGCCGCCGCAACAGGGGATGGCAGCGATACATAAAGGCTTCCATCAGCGTCACGGAGTGCTCATGGGCCGCTTCCATCACCTGCATGGCGTCGGCGAAATTCAGCGTCAGCGGCTTCTCACAAAGGACGTGTTTGCCGGCCTGCGCCGCCCGCACCGCCCAGATCGCGTGCAGGGGATGGGGCGTGGCGATGTAAACCGCCCGTACCCGCGGACACGCCAGGAGGTCTTCGTAGCTTCCCAAACGCAAAATATCGCCGGTGGGTAGAAAATCGCCGCCGAATTGCTGCGCGGATTCAAGCCGCCGGCTGGCCACGGCGACCAACTCACCGGTTTTCGAGGTCAATAGTCCCTTGGCGAAAGTACGGGCAATGCCGCCGGTGCCGATAATCCCCCAAGTCAATAATTCAGCCATTTTCAATCCTAAAATTAAGACAACTTATAACCGTTCACGTTCCTATTCCGATACCTGCCGACAGGCAGACCGGCCTGAGGGACAGGCCGATTGACGATAAAATTGTATCCCCGTCATAAAAACACACAAGCAAGCTTTTCTGGGTGTTTATGGGATCTTGGCTTAAAGCCCTCCGTCGCGCCTTGTATTGCCACGTTCCCCCCGGCACAATGTTGATGAACCGGTTCCTTGTTCCAGGGACGGAATTGCGCATGCGCCGCTATCGGTATGCCCCAAAATTCATCGTCTTGCCGCTGCTATTGAGCGTCGGCGTCGTAAGTTGGGCGATGCTGCTCGCTTCTTTGCTGATTGTTGCCATGGTTGTTTTAGGCCCGGCGTACAACGCCATGCAAACTGCCCGTCGCCAGCGGAATGATCTTCAGGCTACGCTCGGGTTGGTCAATGAAAAAATTGCGCTGCAGCGGAGATTTTTGAAGAAGGCCACCACCGACCCCCGTCTCATGCGGCGTTTAGCCGATCGCCAACTCGATATCATCAATCCGAATGAACAAGTGTTGCCGCTCGGAGCGCCGGCTCGTCCGCGTAGCGTGCAGAGCCTGATTGATGACGCCCTGGTTCCCGTTAATCCCAAACCTGTTGTTCCGCCGCCCTGGTGGATGCGAATGGTGCTGGTTCCGGCGATCCGAATTCCACTGATCGTCATTGCCCTGGTTTCTATGGCAGCTTCATTCCTTCTGGAAATAAGCCGCCACCCACGTTCCGAGCGTATGTAAGAAGAGGGCGGTCTTGATGACATCCACAGACGCCTCTGGTTCGTCGGACTCCACCGCATCGTCAATGGTACGGTGTTCCCGCAGCGCGGGGCTTTACCGTGGATTCTCTTGTTTGACCCTTGACCGGGGTCGATTATTCGTCAATCTTGCTTTTCCACCGGCAAGCCGGATAATGAAAAATTCGTGGGCCGCCGAAAATCGCCGGCCGAAATATCCAAGCGCCCGTAGCTCAATTGGATAGAGCGTCGGTCTACGGAACCGAAGGTTGCAGGTTCGACTCCCGCCGGGCGCAGTTTAAGTTATCCCTACATTCGCACGGTTCGCCTGCCTTTCTGGTTAGAATTACCGGCAAAAGCGGGCGAAGGGATTTGAACCCTCGACATTCACGTTGGCAACGTGACGCTCTACCACTGAGCTACGCCCGCGGATCACACAATTGCGGCTATTTTAGCCCACTGTCCCGCCATGTCAAAATAAATATTTTGTCAATGGCGAGGGCCGGCGGGAAGGAGTTTGCCGCCGGGGCCGAAACTGTTGAGGAACGCGGCGTTGGTGGGAAATTTCCGCAGCGCCGTGCGCAACGCCTCCATGGCCCGAACGGGATCGCGGTTGATCAGGTCGCGGCGCAGAATCGCCGCCTTTTTGGCCTGTTCGGCGCTCAGGAGCAATTCTTCCTTGCGTGTTCCGGAAGCGGGCGTATCAATCGCGGGCCACACGCGCCGATCAGAGAGTTTTCGCGATAACACCAACTCCATGTTTCCCGTGCCCTTGAATTCCTGGAAAATCAGATCGTCCATGCGACTGCCGGTTTCAATCAGTGCTGAGGCGATGATGGTCAATGATCCGCCGTGTTCGATGTTGCGGGCGGCGCCGAAAATGGCCCGCGGTTCGAGCAGGGCGGCCGAGTCGACCCCACCGCTCATGGTGCGGCCGGAACTGCCCACAAAATGGTTGAATGCCCTTCCCAAACGGGTCAGCGAATCGAGCACCACTATGACGTGATGGCCGAACTCAACCATTCGTTTGGCCCGTTCGATCACCGTGCGCGCGGTGCGCACGTGCGAGAGCACGTCTTCATCATTGTTGCTGGCCCAGACCTCGGCGTTCAGGGTGCGGCGAAAATCGGTCACCTCTTCGGGCCGCTCGTCAATCAGCAGGATGAACACTTTCATTTCGTGATGGTTGGTCAGAACCGCCTGGGCGATCTGTTTGAGCAGTGTGGTTTTTCCGGTTTTGGGGGGAGCGACAATGAGGCCGCGTTGGCCGCGGCCGATCGGCGTGAGCAGATCCATGATGCGCATGGCATCGGGACCGCCGGTGGTTTCCAGTTGAATGCGTTCACGCGGGTCAATGACGGTCAGGTCGCCAAAGGCCGGCATCTGCCAGTAGACATCAAGCGGTTGGCCGTTTACCTGGAGCACTTCAACGACCTGGGGCGCCGGGCCGCGACCGTTGGGCCTGGTACTGACAGTGATCATAAGCCCGGGCCGGAGGTGGGCTTTCTCAATGACATCGGCGGGAACAAAAGGATCCGCGGGCACGGGTTTGAATTTCCGCTGTTCCATCCGCAGAAAACCGTGCCCCTTTTCAGATATTTCCAGCAGTCCCGTGATCTGATTATCCAGCATTCCGTCAACCTCACCGCGTATTACTTTATGATCCTGGCGCCGCCGGTATTGTGGTTGCGCCGCGTTTTTTATGTAACTGTCCGTTATGCCGCTCTGCTCTGGCCGGCGCAAACCGATACTTTTCGTGGGTGCATCCGCCGCGATACCTCCGGCCAGCCGGTCAGCCGAGAGATTTTCGCGATCGGATCAGATCGGGAAAATCCGTAATAATGCCTTGCACGCCCATGGCCGCACACGCGGCGACCGTGCCCGCGTCGTTGGCGGTGTAACACCAGCATCGCCGATTTTCCTTGCCGGCCTGCTTTACCCGCTCGAGCGTCAGCGCCGTGATGTTCACCGCCAGAATCCGGGCGTCGAGTTGGCGGCAGCGCAATGGCATATCCGGCCGCCACGAATTTCCCAGCAGACCGAGCGTTACGGTGGGCATGCGGCGGCGCATGGCGGCAAGAATCTCCGGATCGAAACTCAACAGTACCGCACGCCTCAGCGCATCGTTATCCCGCAGCAACGTCTCGAGCAACGCCGGATCGAGCGGCGTTTTTAGTTCAAGCACGGGT
>JAJZKJ010000271.1 GCA_021804195.1 Acidobacteriota bacterium | reverse complement strand
GAGCTTTTTCGGGTGACGCCGCCGGGGCGGCCCGGTTACGAAGAGTTTTGGCGGATGAATAAGTGCGATCAGGCTGACCTTATATGGCGCGAGCTATTTGTGGATCGCACACCGTTAAGCGAGGCGTGCCGGGGCGTGCTGCAAACGCTTAAAAGCCTGGGGCTGGACCCGAACGAGAAATCGCTGGCGCGCTATCGCAAATATTTTGCCGAACAAACGCCAAGCGGTTACATAGACAAAGTAATGACCTTGGCCAACGTCAGCACCATCACCATGACCAACGCCGTGTTTGACGACAACGAGCGCACCCGCTGGCTGCGCGACGGGCACAAACTTGCCGACGCTCGCTTTACTGCGGTGCTGCGCATAGACCCTCTGGTGCGCGACTACGCCGCCGCCGCGCAAAAGCTCGCGCAGTGGGGTTATGCCGTTGGCCCGCAGATTAGCGATGGCGGGATGGATGAGATCAAACGTTTTTTAACCGACTGGCTAGGCCGTCAGCGCGCGGTTTATGTGGCGATGAGCCTGCCGCCGGAGTTTAAGTACCCGGCCGGCCCCGGCACCGGCGAGAATGAAGCCGCGGGTTTGGAAGTGCTGAGGCGTGCGATATTGCCCGTATGTGCAGATATGGGCCTGCCGTTTGCCATGATGATTGGCTCGCGTTTGCGGGTAAACCCCGCCCTGCGCGATGCAGGCGACATGGTGGGCAAAGCTGATATTGCCAGCGTGGTAAACCTGTGCCGGCAGTTCGACAAAAACAAGTTTTTTGTCACCATGCTTGCCCGCGAAAACCAGCACGAACTTGCCGTGGCGGCCCGTAAGTTCGGCAACCTGATGGTGTTTGGCTGCTGGTGGTTTTTAAACAATCCGAGCCTTATAGCGGAAATCACACAGATGCGGCTGGAGTTGCTGGGCAGCAGCTTTATTCCGCAGCATTCGGATGCGCGCGTTCTTGATCAGCTCATTTACAAGTGGGCGCACAGCCGCGAGGTTATCGGCCGGGTGCTCGCCGACAAGTATGAGGCGCTGGCTGCTGCTGGCCGCAGCATTACCGAGGCCGATATAGCTCAGGACGCGCATCGGCTGTTTGCCAAAAACTACCTCGACTTTTTAGCGCGCTAGCGACTGGACTTTTTAAGGAAATATCGGATACTTTCAGTATGAAAATACTACTTTCAACGACAAGCTTTCAAGATACTCCCGGACGCCATCACGACGTTTTAGCTGCCTCAGGCTTTGAAGTGGTGTGCGCCCGCGGGCCGCTGAATGAATCGCAAATGCTTGAGCTTATCGCAGCGCAAAAAGGCTTTGATGGCCTGCTTAACGGCGATGATCAGATCACCGCCAAAGTGATTGACGCCCTTTTGCCGCGGCTGCGCGTGATAGCCAAGTATGGCATCGGGTTAGACTCGATAGATGTCGCCTACGCCACGCAGAAAAAACTGCCGGTGCTCTTTACCCCCGGCGTTAATGAAACCACGGTGGCCGAGCACACCATCGGCCTGATGATTGCCGTGGCCAAGGGATTTTGGTTTCATGCGCGGGCGGTTAAAAACGGCAAATGGAGTCGGCAAACTGGCTGCGAACTGTATCAAAAAACGCTGGGCATCATTGGCTTGGGGCGCATCGGACGCGAGGTGGTCAAGCGGGCGAATGCGTTTGGCATGACGTGCATTGGTTTTGGCAACCACTGGGATGACGCGTTTGCCCGCGAGCATAACCTCGTGCGCGTGGCGACGCGCGAGGATGTGTTGCGCCAGGCTGATGTGGTATCACTGCATGCCAATCTTACGCCTGAAACGCGCGGCTTTATTAATAAAAACTCCATTGCGACGATGAAAGATGGGGCCATTCTCGTCAATACGGCCCGCGGCGGCCTGGTGGTGGAAGGCGATGTCGCCGAGGCGTGCCGCAGCGGCAAGCTCCGCGGCTACGGAGCCGACGTGCTTGCGCATGAGCCTATGCAGGTACCCCATGTTTTTCAGGAGGTGGACAACATTATTGTCACGCCGCACATCGGCAGCCGCACCAACGAAAGCGTGCAGCGACAGGGGCTTCGTGCGGCCAATAACCTGGTGAATTACCTCACCGGCAAGGCCGATTACATTCAGGCCAATAAGTTTTAGCGGCGCATTTAGCCCCCGGCTCGCCGGGGGTAGCCGCCCTGCAATTAATGCCCGCCGATCATGACACAAACACGCCGGAACGTCGGCGCAACTTGTATATAAAAAGGTAACCAAATGAGCACAAAAACCTACATCATGCCAACCGCGTTGCACGATGCTGTCGTAACCGCCGCCTATAAAAAGCGCGGCTTTACCGATGAAGAAGCCGCCGCGGGTGCCCGGTTCTGCACGCTGGCATCCAGCCATGGCATTAAGACGCATAATGCCATCAAGGCACTGCATCTGGATGATTTATTTGGTTCCAAGGCGGGCGGGTGCGTGCCGGGTGCAACCATCGAAAAGCTGCCCAGCAAGTTTCGTGCGGTGGCCCGCTGGAATGCCAACCGCAAGCTGGGCCAGGCGGTTGCATTTGAAGCCATGGCCGAGGCCATGCGTCTGGCCGACGAGTTTGGCTGCGGCACCGTTGCGGTGGACAATGCGTTTCATTATTTGTGGGGCGGCGGCTATGTGATTGATGCTGCCAGCCGCGGTTACATTGCGTACACCTGTTGTACGGCGGCACTGGCCGAGGTGGTGCCTTTTGGCGGCAAGTTTGCAACGCTGGGCACAAACCCGCATTCATGGGCGTTTCCGACCACCGAGGCGGTGGGCTTTCCTATTTGCATAGACTGGGCCACGAGCGTGGTGGCGATGGGCCGGGTGCAGCAATTTGCCCGTGAAGGCAAAACATTGCCGGCGGGTTGCGGCGTAGACAAAGACGGCCGCGAAACCACGGACCCAACCAAAGTAGTGGCCCTGATGCCGTTCGGTCAGCACAAAGGTTATGGCCTTTCGCTCATTGACGAAATACTCGCGGCGTACATTGGCGGCTCGCTGCCGACGCTGCGCAGCCGCTGGAGCACCGGCCCCAAAGATGAAAAGCACACGCCGGCGTTTTACTTCCAATGTATTCGGCCGGATGCCATCAGCGGCGATGATTTTGCCCAAAGCCGCACGCAATCGCAAAATGTAGGGGCGGTTATTGATGATATTCTTGGCCATGGCAATGCAGGCGTGCTGCTGCCCGGTCAGCCCGAAGCTCAGGCAATGGCTCTTACCAAAAAATACGGTGGCCTGCTGTTTACCGCCGCTGAAATTGAAGCGCTGGGTGAAATAGCCCGCGAAGCGGGTGTGGCGTTCGACGCCGGTAAGCTCGCGATGGTATGACACCTTGGCGGCCGGCCACGTTATGGCAACGGCTGGTTGGCGCCGCCCGGTTTGCTGCCGGGTAAGTTGCGCGGTGATGCCGCCATGTGAAATGTGTTGAGGGTCAAGCGGTTTGGAGCATGGTTGGCAAACCGTACGCTGGCTTGTATAAACGCCTTCCAGAGTTGATTGCGGCCGGGGCAGCCAAGCTGCGGCGGGCGGCGATTTGCGGTTCATTGTGAGCATTAGAGCACTTGGTGGAGCATTTGGTTTAGTGGCAGCGGCGCAAACATCATCTTCCACCGGCGGGCGCGACTACGCCGCGCTTATGCTGGGTTGGCTTGTGCCCGGCCTTGGCCATTACCTTGTGGGCGATCGCAAACGCGCTCTGATATTTGCCGTAGCCATTCACCTGTTGTTTTTTACGGGCCTTCTTTTGGGTGGCGTGCGGGCACTGGACCGCCCCCGCCAGCCGCTGTGGGATTACTCGCAGTATGCCGCCGGCTGGCCAACGCTTGTGGGCGTCGCCATTCGCAACCGCGTGGACCCCGCCCTGGTGCCGGCGCGGCGGGTTAACTCACTGGGCCAAACGGTTACGCAGATGTTGCCCCCGCCTGATGCCGGCCGCCCGGTTGGCTTTGCGCCTATTATTCAGGGCATTGCCACGGCTTATTGCGGCTTGGCCGGCTGGCTTAACCTTTTGGTGCTCGTGGATTTATTTATGCGTGTCAGCGAGCCATCGCCGGCTGTGCCTCCAGCGGCCGCGGGTGGGGGTGCCCATGCTGCCTGAATGTACGCTGCTTGTGCCCGGCTTTATTCCGCTGGTAGACCCGCTGTATGCGGCGGTGCCGCATTTGACCGCACTGTGGATGTGGTTCTTGCTGCCGCTGGTGGCCATTATAAGCGTGGTATATCAAACGGTGCGCCAGCCGGAACTGCATAAAATGCCTCGGGCGGCGCTGTGGATGAGCATAAAAATTCTTGTCGCGTTCGCACTCATCGGCATTGG
>JAJZKJ010000270.1 GCA_021804195.1 Acidobacteriota bacterium | reverse complement strand
CAACTAATGCACATGATTTATGGAACCCTTGATTATGTACACCACATCCTGGTGCGGCGACTGCCGCCGCGCCAAGGCTTACTTACAGTCGCGCGGCATTGCCTATCAGGAAGTCAACATTGAGGAATCCGAAGGCGCGGCCGAACGCGTCGTGCAAAATAATGGCGGCAAACGCAAGGTGCCGACATTTGAAATCGCCGGCCGGTTTTTTTCCTGCAGCCCCTTTCAAGCCAGCGTGATTGACCGGGAACTGAATTTAAAGCCGATGACATAACGGCGCAACCGGGCGCGCCGTTCCGAAGCACATCGGAGCATCATGCCGGGGACGTCTGGCCGAACCTTTCGTTTTTCAGCAATTCATTTTGCACGGTCTGGCTGGCCAGCACCGCCTGCGCGGTGGCGGCCATCGAACGGCGGTGCCGGCGGCTTTCGTTCTGCAGCCGGCGGTAGGCTTCTTCCTCGCTGATTTTTAACTGCTGCTGCAATACTCCCTTGGCGCGCTCAATCAGCTTGCGCGTGGCGAGAGCATCTTCGTGCTGGGAGCAGCGCTGGGCCAGCGTTTCATTTTCCGCCGCCAGGCGCGCCCGCTCCAGGGCTTCGCCGGCCAGCAGACCGAGCAGACTGATGGCTTGAATCTCCTCCGGCGTGTGCGGATGCTTTTCCCGGTGCTGCAGATTGATGACGCCCAGCACCTGGCCCGCATGCAGCATGGGCGCCGACAGCATGGCCTGATAGCTGTCTTCGGGCAGGGCGGAATAAAATTTGAAGCGGGGATCATGCATGGCGTCGGAGGCCAGTGCCACCGGACGGCGCTGCTGGGCGACCCAGCCGGTAATGCCTTCGCCGATGCGCAGGCACAGCCGGCCAACCTCGTCGGGATGAGCATTGGAAGAGGCGCGCAGCACCAGGTCACGGCTGCTCGGCTCATAGACATAAATAAAACAGGAATCGGCGGTGGTTGCTTCCAGGCAGGTATCCACCAGGTCCCGCGCCAGGGCATCGATTTCCTTCTGCCGCTGCAGTTTTTGCGCCGCCCGCTGCAGCATGTCCAGCCAGCGGTTTTCGCCGGGCGAGGCATCGCCGGCAGGAGTCATTTCCCGAGGCTCGCTCATGCTTTTGAGCATAGGCAGGCCGAGGGGCGGGCGTCCAATTGATTGTTTGAATCGGCGCGATTCGAGAAAGCGGCGCCGGGCGGCATCCGGGAGCGAGATTGCTCCCGCTCTTATTATCTCCTTATCTTCCAAGTTAAGCAGGCCATTAAGCCGGCCGTTATGCCGGCCGTTATGCCGGAAACCTGAAATACCGCTCCGCATTGGCATAACAGATATCGCTGACCAATCCGCCCACCAGGTCCCAATCCATCGGCAACTCGCCCGACTCCATTTCCCGGCCCAGCAGATTGCAGAGCACGCGGCGGAAATACTCATGCCGGGGATAGGACATAAAGGAGCGGGAATCGGTGGTCATGCCGATAAAGTGCGCCAGCAGGCCCAGGCTGGAAAGCGCGTTGATCTGCCACTCGATGCCCTCCCGCTGATCCAGGAACCACCAGGCCGGCCCATGCTGCAGCTTGCTGGGCGCTGTGGCGTCCTGAAAGCAGCCCGCCACGGCGGCGAAGATGTAGTTATCCGCCGGATTCAGGTTGAACAGAACCATGCGGGGCAGCGCATTTTCCTCCGTCAGGCGGCCCAGAAAGGCGGCCAGCGGCCGCGCCTGCGGCTGATCATCAATGGCGTCAAAGCCGGTATCACGGCCCAGGCGCGCGAACATGGCGGTATTGATATCGCGCAGCGCGCCCAAGTGCAGAAACTTGGCCCAGCCTTTTTCGGCATCGAGCCGGGCCAGATAGAGCATCAGGAACCCGTTCAGCCGCCGGGCTTTTTCCGGGTCCAGCGCGCGGCCGGCGCGCAATTCGGAGAAGCCGCGCGCGGCTTCGTTTTCGCCGGCAAATTCGGTGGGGCAGAGCGCGATGCCATGGTCAGAGCTGCGGCAACCGGCCTCGTGAAACGCCTGATGCCGCCGGCTGACGGCTTCCAGCGCATCGGCCAGGGTGCGAATCTCGATCCGGGCCACCCCGGCCAGGCGGTCGAGCCAGGCATTCCATTCTTCCACCCGATCCAGCCGCAGCAGACCGTCGGGGCGGAAGCTGGGATAGACACCGGTGGAGAGCCCCGACCGCGCCAGTTCAAGATAGATATCGAGCGGGTTGGCCGGGTCTTCGACCGGACTGACCACACGCACTTTAAATTTTTGCAGGATGTCCCGCGGCTTGAGCTCCGGCAGTTGTTCCATCATGGCCGCCCAGATGGCGGGCGCGGTTTCGGGATTGAGCACGGTGGAAATGCCAAAGTAGCGCTCCAGCTCAAGATGGGTCCAGTGGTAGAGCGGATTGCGCAGCGTGCGGGGCACGGTCGCCGCCCAGGCCAGAAATTTTTCGTAGGCGGGGGCGTCGCCGGTGCATAGCCGCTCTTCCACTCCCTGTGCCCGCATGGCCCGCCATTTGTAATGATCTCCGGCCAGCCAGAGATGATGGGGATCACGAAACGGCTGATTAGCGGCGATCACCGCGGGCTCAAGATGGCAATGAAAATCCAGCAGCGGGTGGGACGCGGCGTATTCGTGGTAGAGCCGCCGGGCGGCGGGTGAAGATAACAGAAATGATGTGTCGCTGAGCGCCATATTTTTCACCGCGTTTTGCCCTTCCCATTTCAGGGTTGTCGAGATTTGTATCGGAAATACAGGTTATTCGGCGGTTTCCGGATGCCGAGGGATCAGACCGGGCGGCGGGATTTTCCAGCGCTGCCGGCAGGCCAGGCCGCGGCCCGCCCGCGGCCGGCCCCAAACCCGCACGTCCGGTCCGGTTATCCGGAGATTGAAAGGACCGGATTCCACCCGCAGCCGCGCATGCCGCGCCACAATCCGAATACGCCGCGGAGAGTCCACGGTTACATTGCGCAGCCGGAGTCCGAGCCGGTGACGGGCATCGTAGCCAATCAACTCGACAGTTCCCGGACCTTCAATCCGCACATTGTGCAGAGAGATGCCGTGATACCAGGGAATGCGATGCGTGGCCCGGCCGTGGCAGGGATAATGCGTATCCAGCAGCAGTGGATAACGGCTGTTGCGGATGCAGATGTTGCGATAGCGCACATTTTCGACGACCCCGCCGCGGCTGCGGTTCGATTTAATGCGCAACCCATTGACCGCGCCATCGAGGGTGACATCGCGCACCCGCACCGCATGCACACCGCCCCAGGTTTCGCTGCCGATGGACACCCCATGGCCGGTGAGGCAATGGTCGTGGGCGATGGTGACCTGCGCCAGCGGTCCCGAGCCATTCGATTTGAGACAGATATCATCATCGCCGGTATGAATCCAGCAATGCACAATGCTGGCACGCCGCGAGCTGATCAGATCGATGCCGTCGGTATTGCGCGCCAGGGCAGGGGCATAAATATGCACTCCCCAGGCGGTAAAACCCCGGCCATCGGTGAAGAGCACGTGAAAATTGGGGGAATCGCGCAGGGTCACTTCATAGAGCGTGAAATGCCGGCAATGATTCAGGACGAGCAGCCGCGGGCAATTCTGGTTCAAGTTCAGCTTCTGCGCTTGCCGCGCGATTTGCCACCAGGTGCTACGGCTGCCCATGATCCTTTCGCCGCCCCGGCCATCGATCATGCCGGGTCCCATGAGAGCGGCGCCGCGGATATGGTCGCCGCTGAGCAGCGGCTTGCAGCCGCGCCCATTGCGGTTGATCACGCCGCAACTGCCGGGCGTAATCGCAAACAAGCGCGGATTGCGCGCCAGGAGCAGCCGCGCCCCGGCGCCGATGCGGAGCGTGACTCCACTGCGCAGTTCGAGCGGCCCACTGACAAACGCCGCGCGGGCGCCCCGCGCCGCCAACTCCACCGCATGGCCCCACGGACAGCGGTTGAGCGCGGCCTGAATCCGGGCGGTATCGAGGCGGGCTTCCTCCGCCGCGCTCAAGCCGCCCTGGCGGTTCAGCCGCAAACGCGCCCGCAAACGAATCGCGGTGGGAGGGAAATGCGGCTGCCGCAAAGGCCGCGGGTCCTGTCCGGCGAGGCGAGGGACAAAGGCGGCGAACCCCAGTCCGCATAGCCATGCCAGCGCCAGGCGGGTTTTCCATTGAACATCGAAAGATCGCGGCGTCATGAGTGTGATCTGAATGTGATCATGTCGGGCGGTTTCATACAGTGTCAATGCTGAATTTCTAAAGCTGTGATTTTTCAGCTCTTAATTCAACCGGCATTCCGAGGCCGCGAGGGCTAATGAATACGGAATTTGTTTTGTCATAAAAATCCCAGCCGCTCGAAGATA
>JAJZKJ010000269.1 GCA_021804195.1 Acidobacteriota bacterium | reverse complement strand
GCCGAAGCCCGGCGTGCCGCAGCGGCCCAAACATTTGATTCTGTGCAAATGCGCTGTATTGAGCAAACCCATAGCGCACTGGTCACGTATCAACAGGCGTTGCGGCAACTCAGGCAGGTTGCACATCTGGCTGACTCCGCAAAGCAGCAGCTTTCAGCCGCCAGGCGAATGGTGGCCGCCGGCAATGCAGGCCGCCTGACTCTGGTGAATGCCCGGTTGAGCTACGACAATCTCATCGCCGAGCGCGCGACGATTCGGCAGCAGGCATGGCTGGCTCTGGCAAACCTTGAAGACGCCGTAGAGTCACCGCTGCCGGTACCAGCACAAAAGTTTGCAACCGCCGCAGCCGGCGCTACTTTGGAGGTCAAGCGATGATAAAACCCTGCGGTTCCCAGCCGAGTCAACCCAAGGCGATTGTACCCCGCCTGGCACTGGCTTTTTTGCTTGCCGGCTGCTGGCTCGCAGCACCCACCGCGCAGGCCGATGATGACGCGGGCACACCACCCGCCAAGGCTTTCCAAAAGTTGATCATCGCACCGCGAACCATTGAACTTTCTCCCGCATTGCAGCACCAGTTAGGCATTGTGGCTCAAGCGCCGACGGCCGCAACCAGCGCACCATACGTTCACGGCTGGGGCGTGTTGCAAGCCAATCCGGCCGAGTCATTTGTGCTCCGCGCACCATACTCCGGCGTGCTGCATCGGGCCAATGGTCACTGGCCCACACTGGCAGGCAAGGTCAAGGCCGCCCAACCCCTGGCAAACATTGCACCGCTGCTTACGCCAACGGCCCTGGTGACGCTGCAGGTGCAGCTTGCCACCGCCCGCTCGCAGGCCGCCGCAGCCGCGGCTATGGTGCGGGCCGATACCGCCGCATTTCATCGGCTTCAAGCACTCAATCGCCAGGATCAAACCGTATCAGTCGCTAAGGTACAGCAGGCACAGGCCCGTATGGCGGGCGACCAGGCTAATCTCGCCGCCGCCAAAGCATCCATCACCCTTATCACAGCGGCCATTCAAGGCTCGCCGGCCGGGCAGATCCCACTGGCGGCGGCCCGCAGCGGCACAGTTGTAAGCCTCCCAGCCCGACCTGGCGAAAGCGTAACGCAGGGTCAAACCATTTGCCGTATTGAATCTTTCCGGCATTTAATTGCATCCATTGTATTGCCGGGCGCCGTGGTGCCTCTGCATCATGGAGCCGCCGCCTGGATTACGATCAGCGGCTTAAGTAAACCCATTGTCGGCAAAGTGCTTGCACGGGCACCCCACGCCGATTTTCAAACCGGCCTGCCGATCGAATGGGTGGTGCTGACTGGCACTTCCGGGCAGCTTCGCCCCGGCCTCAAATGCACAGCCTTACTGCAGACAGCCGCAGCGCCGCAAAAAGGATGGCTCGTGCCTGCTTCGGCCGTCGTGTGGCACAATGGCCGTCGCTGGTTTTATGCCGTGCAAGGCAACACATTTACACGAAAAGTATTACGAGCCGTTCGGCAGCCTGATGGCAGGTACTTTGCTGTTGATGGCTTAAATGCCCATAGCCACATCGTCATAAACGGCGCAGAGCTTCTATTTTCCATTGAACAAAGGGGCAAAATAAAACCATCGGGATGATGTGGTCAACATCACCTGACTTCATAAAAATGCTGCTTGCAGAAATGGACATCAATTGCTCAAAAGCATTATTAGATTGGCTCTGAGGTTTCGGGGTGCGGTGATCGCACTGGCGTGCCTGCTGATCGGGTACGGTGCGTACACGCTTACGCAGGCTCGCTACGACGTTTATCCTGATTTCATTCAACCTCAGCTCAAAATAAAAACCGACGCTCCGGGCCTTGGCGCCGGCGCTGTGGAACAGCTCGTCACCCGCCCTATTGAGCAGGCTCTGGCGGGAGGCGTGCCGGGCGTGGAGCACATCAGGTCAAACTCGCTGGCGGGCATTTCAGTTGTAAAAGTAATTTTTAAGGGCGGCGCCGATCTTTACCGTCGCCGCCAGCTTGTGGCAGAACGTCTGGCCCGCCTCGCTCATCAGTTGCCGCTGGCAGTGCATGCCCCCGTCATCATGCCGCTCAGCGCTTCAATTCGCTGGGTTATGGTCGCCGGCCTCACCGGCCCAACCGCCTCGCCGCAGCATCTGCGAACCATCGGACGCTGGCTCGTTAAACCGGCTCTTATGGCGGTACCCGGCGTTTCAGAGGTGGTGCTTTACGGCGGGCTGGTGAAAGACTACCAAATACAAATGCGCCCGAACCGCATGGCCATGTACGGCATAACCATTCAGCAGATTCTCACCGCGGCACAGCACAGCGGCATGCTCGCCGCAGGCGGCTACATTGACACCCCCAACCAGAGGTTGGTCATTCGCCCGCATGGCCAAACACCCGATCTGCAGGCTTTGCGGCAAACCGTGGTTATACAGCATGGCTCAAGCGTTGTGACGCTCGGCCAGGTCGCAAACGTACTCATCGCCGACGAACCACCCGTTGGCGCTGCAACCGTCAACGGACACACCGCTGTCGTGATTTTTATCGGCCTGCAGCACGGAGCTAACCTGCTTGCCGTCACCCAACGACTCGATGCGGCGCTGCAGGCACTGGCCCCAACACTCAAGCGCCAGGGCATTGTGCTCCACAGCCATATTTTGCGCTCGGCCGATTTTATCACCACGGCTTTGTCTAATTTGGAATCAAGCCTGCTCATTGGAGCCGGGCTTATTGTGCTGGTGTTGTCGCTGTTTTTAGGGCAGTGGCGCACCGCGCTGATTTCTTGTCTGGCAATTCCGACATCTATTTTGGCAGCCATTGCCATACTTACCCACTGCGGCTATTCGCTTAACACCATGACGCTTGGCGGTCTGGCCATTGCCCTGGGTGAAGTGGTGGATGACGCCGTAATAGACGTTGAAAATATTTCGCGTCGCCTTCGCGAAAACAAGGCAAACCCACGCCCGCGCCCCACGTGGCGCGTGGTGCTCGGCGCCTCGCTCGAGGTTCGCTCGGCAGTGGTTTTTGCCACGGCGGCGGTCATCGCGGTATTTTTACCCGTATTGGGGCTGGGCGGTTTGGCCGGCCGGTTCTTTGCCCCCATGGGCATTGCGTACATCGCAGCCGTTGTGGCATCGCTGTTTTTAGCTCTTACGCTCACCCCCGCGCTGTGCCTGACGTTGCTGCCGGGTGACCACCTTAAAGCCCATGAAACTTGGGTTCTCCAAAAACTCAAGGCCGGCTATGGCCGCTTAATTGCCGCCATCGAACGGCGGCTTTGGCTTACGCTCGTGCCCACGGCCATCTTTGCCCTAGGCTCACTGCTTCTGCTGACAAAACTCCACACTGGCTTTTTGCCCAAGCTCAACGAACGCAACTATGTGGTGCACATGGCGTTGGCGCCGGGGACATCGCTTAAGCAATCCATTGCCCTGGGCCAGCACGTTACCCAGGCTCTGCTCAAACTGCCCGAAGTGCAGGAACTCGAACAGCGGGCCGGCCGCTCCAATCTTGGAGGCGATATTCTAGGCCCGCAGTACAGCGAGTTTATGCTGCGCCTTAAGCCGCTGACGCCCGCCCAGCTCAAGAGTTTTCGGCGCGCCATGCGCCAACTCTTTAAGCAGTTTCCATCAGCGCTGATGTCTTACAACAGCGTGCTTACCGAGCGCATCAACGAAACGCTGTCTGGTTTTGGTGCGCCGGTGGCGGTAGAGGTTTTGGGAAATAATCTTGCCGCACTTCGCAGCACCGCCGCCAAGGTAAGCCGGGAGCTATCGCGTGTGCGCGGGGCCACTGGCGTACACCTGCAAACAGCCACACGCGTGCCCGAAATCGGCATCTGGCCCAGGCGCCGCGCGCTCAAACAGTGGGGCCTGCAATGGGGCACGGTGGCAGCGGCCGTGCAGACGGCATACCGCGGAGACAATGCAGCCCGGCTCTATAAGGGTATTGAGCAATTTAACCTCACGGTCATTTTGCCCCCGCAATGGCGCAATCATGTTTCAGCCATTGGTAACCTCTGGATTAACGCCCCCGGCGGCAAACTTGTGCGCCTCAGGCAGGTGGCCCGTATTCGCCAAAGCCGCGGCTACTATGCCATCAGCCATCTCGATGGCCGCCGCGCCATCGTTGTAACCGCACATCTCACGGGCCGTTCCGTCACAGGCTTTGTGGCCGCAGCCAAAAAACTTATCGCCGCCAAAGTGCACCCCGGCGGCGATATCTACATTCAGTTTGCCGGCGCGGCCCGCGCTGCCGCCAAAGCCCAACGCAGCCTGCTGGTGCATGCGGCCATCGCGATGGTTGTCATTTTGCTGCTGTTGGGCATCGTCATGGGACATGTACGCAATGTCTTGCTGTTGCTGCTA
>JAJZKJ010000268.1 GCA_021804195.1 Acidobacteriota bacterium | reverse complement strand
CCGGCGTGGTCGCGCGGGTGCTGCAGGCCTGTCCGCGCGAGCTGGCCGTGCTCGAACGCAATCTCGCTCCGATCGAGGCCGTGCAACTGCCGTTTCCCCGCATCAGCTACGATGAGGCTCTGGAGCGTCTGCGCGCCGCTGGCAGCCCGATCGAATGGGGCGGCGATCTCGGCGGCACGGACGAAACTCTGCTGGCCCGGCAGTTTGACCGTCCCGTGATGGTGCACCGCTATCCCTCCCAGGTCAAAGCCTTTTACATGCAACCCGACCCCGTGCGGCCGGAAGTGGCGATGTGCGTGGACATGCTGGCGCCCGAAGGCTATGGTGAAATCATCGGCGGCAGCCAGCGCATTCACGATCTCGATCTCCTGCGCCGCCGCATCGAAAGTCACCACCTGCCCGAAGCCGCCTTCCAGTGGTATCTGGATCTGCGCCGTTTCGGATCGGTCCCGCATGGCGGCTTCGGCATGGGCATTGAGCGCGTGGTGGCCTGGCTCTGCGGCATTGAGCACATCCGCGAAACCATACCCTTTCCCCGCACCATTTACCGCATCTTTCCCTGATGCTTCGAGAGACCTGGCATGAACATCCGGCTCATTGGCGTGCCGCTCGATCTGGGCCAGGACCGGCGCGGCGTGGACATGGGCCCCTCCGCCGTGCGGGTCGCCAACCTGGCTAGCCGCATCGAAGCCCTCGGCCATCGGGTCGAAGATGCCGGCAATCTCCAGGTGGCGCTGGCGGAACAGAAAACTCCCGGCGATCCCAGGGCCAAATACCTGCGCCCCATCGCTTCGAGCTGCCGCAAGCAGGCGGATTGGGTCTTGGCCACCCTCGACTCTGGCGCCTGGCCGCTGGTTCTCGGCGGCGATCATTCCATCGCCGTCGGCACCGTCAGCGGGGCCAGTGAGTTTTATCGCCGGCAAGGGCAAAAGCTGGGCCTCATCTGGCTCGATGCCCATGGCGACTGCAATACCCCGGAAACCAGTCCCAGCGGCAATATTCACGGCATGGCGCTGTCCTGCCTGCTGGGCGCCGGGCCGCGCGAGTTGACGCAGATTCTATCTCCTCAGCCCAAAGTCGCGCCCGAAAACACCGTGCTGGTTGGTGTGCACGACCTCGACCCCGGTGAAAAAGAATTTCTCCGCCGCGCCGGCGTCAAAGCCTTCACCATGCGTGATCTCGACGAGCGCGGCATGCGCGCGGTCCTGGAAGAGGCAATCGCCATCGCCGGCCGCGGCGCCGCCGGCATCTGCGCCTCCCTCGATATGGATTTCATTGACGCCGCCTGGGCGCCCGGCGTGGGCACCCCGGTGCGTGGCGGCGTCACCTATCGCGAAGCCCATCTGGCCATGGAAATTCTCGCCGACAGCCGGGCCCTGCGCGCCCTGGAAGTCGTCGAGATCAACCCCATTCTCGACGAACACAACCGCACCGCCGAATTGGCGGTCGAGCTGGTGCTCAGCGGGCTGGGCAAAAAAATTCTTTGACCCGTATGAACCTGCGGCAAAAATCCACAGTGGCCGAAATCCGCGCTCGCTTCGATCAGGATGTCGATCGCTTCAGCAATCTGGAAACCGGCCAGGTGGCCATGCCCGATTCGCTGCTGTTTCTGGAATTGACCGCCCGTGCCGCCGCCGCGGTCACCCCCCGGGCTCGTGCGGTTTTGGATCTGGGTTGCGGAGCGGGCAACTATACTCTGAAGCTTTTACAGCATTTGCCCGGTCTCGATTGCACCCTGGTGGACCTCAGCCAGCCCATGCTGGCGCGCGCCCGCGAACGGGTCTCGGCCGCGACTCGCGGCCGCGTGGAAACCCGGCAGTGTGATATCCGTGAACTCCGCTGGCCCGCCGCCAGTTATGATCTGATCCTGGCCGCGGCGGTGCTGCATCACTTGCGTGGCGAAGAAGAATGGAATGCGGTGCTGGCCGCCGTTGCTTCCTGGCTGCGGCCCGGCGGCAGCTTTTGGATCGTGGATAAATTCGAGGCTTCGACTCTGGCCGTGGAGCAGCTTCTTCAGGATCGCTATAGCCATCATCTGGTTCAGGTGGGCGGCGGCGCCGCCGCGGGCGCGGCTTACCGCGACCACGTTTTCGCCTATATCGAAAAAGAAGATTCACCCCGCCCGCTGCTCTGGTTCATGCGCCGCATGGAGCAGGCCGGTTTTCAGGACCTGGATATCCTCCATAAAAACGGCCCCTTCACCGCCCTGGGCGGGTGTAAAAAATAATTCTTTATAAAGAGAACCGCCGCAAACGCAGGGCATTCGTGATCACCGAAACCGAGCTGAACGTCATTGCCGCGCTGGCCAGAATGGGGCTGAGCAGCAGCCCGAACCAGGGGTAGAGCACGCCGGCGGCGATGGGAATGCCCAGCGAGTTATAGAGAAAGGCAAACCAGAGATTTTGCCGGATATTGCGCATCGTGGCCCGGCTTAGCTGCCGCGCCCGCCACAGGCCGCGCAGATCGCTTTTCACCAGCGTGATCCCGGCGCTGGCAATCGCCACGTCCGTCCCGGCGCCCATCGCGATGCCCACCGCGGCCCGGGCCAGCGCGGGCGCATCGTTGATGCCGTCGCCGGCCATGGCCACGCGCCGGCCCTGCTGCTGCATCTGCCCGACCGCTTCCCCCTTTTCGCCCGGCGAGAGCCCGGCGCGAACTTCGCTGAATGGCAATCCGTTCGCCGCCGCGTGCGCGGTCACCGCATTGTCGCCCGTGAGCAGAATCAGGCGCAGGCCATCCGCCGCAAGTTGGCGCAGAATTTCCCTCGCCTCGGGCTTAAGCGGATCGGCGGCGGCCAGACGGCCGGCAATGTGTTGTTCCGCGGCCAGATACAAAATCGTCTGCCCCTGGGCGCGCAAGGCTTTGCTGCTTTCCTCCCAGGCCTCGATTTCAGACGCGGTCACATGATGTCCGCGCAGAATCGCCGCATTGCCCAGTGCGTATGTGCGGCCCTCGATCGTTCCCTGCACGCCCGCGCCCGGGTGGGCGTGAAAACCCTGCACGGCCGGCAGTGGCAATCCCCGCTCCCGCGCCGCCGCCAACACCGCCCGGGCGAGGGGATGCTCGCTCGCCTGTTCCAGCGCCGCCGCCAGCCGCAACACGTCCGTTTCCTGCCATCCGGAAGCGGCCGCCATGCCGGCCAGCACGGGCTTGCCTTCGGTCAGCGTCCCGGTCTTATCCAGCGCCAGCGTATCCACGGAGGCCAGATGCTCGAGCGCCTCGGCATTTTTGATCAGCACCCCGGCCTGGGCTCCGCGTCCGGTGGCGACCATGATGGACATCGGCGTGGCCAGGCCCAGCGCGCAGGGACAGGCAATAATCAGCACCGCGATGGCATTCACCAGTCCATGCGCCAGTTGCGGCTGCGGACCCAGCGCGAACCAAAGCCAAAAAGTGACGGCGGCGCACAGCAGCACGGCGGGCACAAACCAGCCCGCCACTCGGTCGGCCAGCCGCTGCACCGGGGCGCGGCTGCGCTGCGCCTGCGCCACCATGCGCACAATCTGCGCCAGCAGCGTCTGGCTGCCCACTCGCTCGGCGCGCATCAGAAACGTGCCCGCGCCGTTGAGCGTGCCCGCCGTCACGGCCGCATCCGGGATTTTTTCCACCGGCATCGCCTCGCCCGTCAGCATGGATTCATCCACGCTGCTTGCGCCTTCGATCAGTTGGCCATCCACGGGAATTTTTTCGCCCGGCCGCACGCGCAATACGTCTCCCGGCTGAACCAGCGCCAGCGGCGTCTCCTGCTCGCCGGCCTCGGTCACCCGCCGCGCCATGGCCGGCGTCAGGTGGAGCAAGGCCCGGATGGCGCCGCTCGTCTGGCTCCGCGCCCGCAATTCCAGCACCTGTCCCAGCAGAACCAGCGCGGTGATCGCCGCCGCCGCCTCAAAATAAACCGGCGGCAAGCCCTGCCGGGCGTGCATCGCCGCCGGAAACCACTCCGGCCGCAGCACCGCGATCAAGCTGTAAAAAAATGCCACTCCCACGCCCATGGCAATCAGGGTAAACATGTTCAGGCTGCGGTTTTTAATCGAAGCCCAGCCGCGGACGAAAAACGGCTTTCCGCCCCACAGCGCCACCGGCGTGGTCAAAATCAGCTGCGCCCACTCGCGGCCATGTGCGTTCAATATCCGCCCCGCCCCCGGCGCCATGCCCAGCGCCAATACCGGCACGGTCAATCCCAGGCTGATCCAGAAACGGCGCGACATTGCGGCCAGCTCTGCATTTTCCGGCTCCGGCGCGGTTGCGCTCGCTTCCAGCGCCATGCCGCAAATCGGACACGCGCCCGGTTGCGATTGCACTACCTCCGGATGCATGGGGCACGTGTAACTGGCTGCGGGCGGCAGTGGT
>JAJZKJ010000267.1 GCA_021804195.1 Acidobacteriota bacterium | reverse complement strand
TGATCTTGTTACGTACCGCCAACTGCAGTTTGATAAATTTTTCCGCCCCTTCCGCGGCGGGGCGCACAGCGGTGACGGCATCCAGGGTGACGAGCGAAAAGCCGGCCATGGCGGCATATCCTACAAGAGCCAGCAGCGGCCCCTGCCATTCTCCGGTCATCAGCAGAACGAGCACCAACATGGCCACGGCAAAAATCCAGAGCCAACGCCCGCGGGCGGCTTTGCCCAGCACGGGAATAAATAACATTCCCAAGGCTCCGCACACCAGGGCGATAAACCGCAGGGTGAGGCCCCATCCGCCTTCGCTAAGACTATCGGCAGGCGGCGGGCCGATATGCCAGACTCCAATACGGCCGAAAAAGAGGTAAACCGGGAGGGCCAAAAGTAAACAGGCAAATTCCGCCACCATCAGGCAGGAAAACTCCATACGCCGGTAATTAAAATCTTGCCCCCGTCCGATGCGGCCGAAGATCAGGCGATGGCGTCGAGGCTGTTTTACGGGCGGCACGGGGGGAGTCGCAGCCGCCTGGGAGGGGTTCGGAGGCAGGGGCGAAGTTACCCCCGGCCGGGGCGGGGCAATGCCGTGGCGCCCTGGGCGGCTGGCGTTTCCGGCGGAGCGGGTATAACGCATAGATCAGTTCCAGATGATCGGGCTTAGGCGTCCGGTACCGTGCGATTGCGGTACTCTCCGACGCGTGGCCGCAGTTGATGGAGTATTATACACTGCGGGGGCGTGACGGGGGTTAAACACGAAGCGACGAAGGCACGAAGAACGACGGGGGTTAAACATTCCGATAGACTGCGGGAGCGTCAAGGGACGCTGCGGGGGCGGGATGGCGGCGGGTAAAGAACGGACGGTATAAATGCCGGTCGCCAAGACAGTTGGGAACGCAGGGGTGGGCGGGCCAGAGGGGCGTAGGTATGGCCAGGTCCGAGTAAGAGGTCTGGTTGATTTTTTTTGACTGGGGCTTGTATTTGGTGGAGGTTTAACCGATAATGGCTGTTGGATGAGCGCACCCAGAGTGTAGTAAGGAGGTGCCGCGGAAAACAGAATGGTTGATTCATGCCTGCATGAATTCGAAAGCCGCTCCTAGTTGGCTAAGATTAAAAGACGCCGGAAATCGCACTCGCAACTGTAAATACCTTTATAACCGGCTAATTTGATCGGGCCTTTGGGCAGCGGTTTTTCGTTGCGCGGATTTTCGGGGGCCGGCGGAAGCGATCGGTCCGCGACCCGATAAACGCGAAAAAACTGGCCCATCCTGGCGAAACGCCCGATAACAGTATTGACAGCCGGAATATTTATTCCGCGGGCACTATAATGTAAACAGGTGCATAGCCCTCCATGAACGGAGGGTGGGTACAAGAAGGCGGCACAGGGCCGCGATGTGACTTTAACGGATTTTATTTCGTCAGCCAAGGAGCAGGCAATGCTTGTACTTTCCCGACAGAGAGATCAGAGCATTATGATTGGTGACAACATCGAAATCACCGTGGTGGATGTCCGCGGCGATAAGGTGCGTTTGGGTATTAACGCGCCCAATACGGTTCCCGTACACCGCAAGGAAGTTTACCAGGCCATACAACGGGAAAAACTGGAAGGCCAAGTACCAGCGCAGCCGCAAACCGTCACGGAAAGCCCGGCTGGACCGGTTCACACCACCAGTAAGCTTCAAGACGCAGCCCAGCCGCCAACGACGTCGCCACCCCCGGCTGCGGCACCGACGCGGGAACGGCCGGATGCCAGCCATTGACGGCAGAGTCCATGGGCACCGCCTGAGCCTCTTGTCAACATCACCAGCACGCAGCCTACCAGTTATCGAAAAGCAGGGCTTGGGTATCCGGGCGCTGGCATTTGGGGCAGTACCACGTCCAGTGGCCATCGCGACCGCAGCGATCCACGATAATGGCGGTGCCACAGGTCGGGCAGGGTTCGCCGGCGCGATCATAAACGGCGCACAGCCGGCCCTCCTGCAGATCACCGAGATAATGGCGGTAGGCCCTGGTCAGACAGGCCTGTGCGGCGGTGGCGAGTTGCTGAATTTGTCGGCTATGGAGAGCAATGGCACGGGTGGCGGGATGGACTCCGGCGGCGTGCAAAATTTCGCACTTCCACGGATTGCCGATCCCGGCCAACACACGCTGATCCAACAAAGCGCGGGCGATGGTGGGTTTTTCGGAAAGCCGCAGTCGGAAGCGCCAGTCGGCTACGGATAATTCCTGGGCGAGGGGATCCGGCCCCAGATCAGCCAGATGGGGATGTCGCCATAAGTCCGGCGTGAGCAAGGTTAAAAAAAGGGGGCGTCCGGAAAGAACGATTTGTCGGCCATCATCAAGCTGACTGCGAATAAGCGGGCGGCTGCGCGGGCGAGCGGCAACGGCGGTTGGGCCGGGGGTCCAGGCCGTTGGCTCGCGGATAAAAGCACCGCCGGCGTGGACAATTTCCCAGCTCCAACGCCGCACCGGATAACAGAGCCAGCTTACGCCGTGCTCAAAGTTCCAGATCAGCCAGCACCCATGCGAATAGATACGTAAAACGTGGTGCCCGGCGCAGTGCTTGAGCAGGACATTGGCCTGCCAGCGATCGACGGGTACATCAATGCGGTCCACCCGATGGCCCCAGACGGCCACGCTTAAACGGTGGGCGAGCGCCTTAACTTGTGGACCGTCCATAGATTCATCCCCGCCAGGCGATATTGAGCGCGTGGCCGATATCCGCGGGCGAATCCGCCACGGTTATGCCCGCCGCCCGCATGGCCTGAATCTTGCTTTCCGCGGTACCTTCACCACCACTGATAATCGCGCCGGCATGGCCCATGCGTTTGCCCGGCGGCGCGGTGCGGCCGGCGATAAATCCGGCTACCGGCTTGGTGACATTTTTTTTGATGTAGGCGGCGGCGGTTTCTTCGGCGGTACCACCGATTTCACCGATCATAATAATGGCATCGGTATCCGCATCGGCCTGGAACAGGGCCAGTACTTCGACAAAATCCAGCCCCTTCACCGGGTCTCCGCCGATGCCCACACAGGTGCTTTGGCTCCAGCCCAACTGGGTGGTCTGCCAGACGGCTTCGTAGGTGAGCGTACCGGATCGACTGATAATTCCCACGCGCCGTTTACCGGGTTCCGGCGGAGTATGAATGTAGCCGGGCATGATACCGATCTTACATTCTCCGGGAGTGATTACACCGGGGCAGTTGGGGCCTACCAAGGTTACCTGATCGCCGAATTCCGCCAGAAACTTTTTCGCCCGCACCATATCGAGCACCGGAATACCTTCGGTAATGGCCACAATAAGCCGAATGCCTTCCGCGGCCGCCTCACAGATCGCATCGGCGGCAAACGGGGGCGGCACAAAAATCATGGTGGCATCGGCACCAGTGGCCTTGCGGGCCTGTTCCACGGTATCGAAGATGGGCAGGCCATGGGCATCTTTGGTACCACCTTTGCCGGGGCTGGTGCCGCCCACCATTTTGGTGCCATAATCCAGGCAGCCTTTGGTGTGAAAGGCCCCTCCCCCGCCGCCGGTTATTCCCTGGCAAATGACCCGGGTATTTTTATGTACTAAAATCGACATGAGTTTTATTCTCCAAATTGCGCCTTTGGCGTATCGTTCGTTCGAATGGTTTACGTTGTGGCTGCGACAATTTTCTTGGCCGCATCGTTAAGGTCGGTGGCACTTTGCAGGGTCGGCAATTCCGCGCGGGCTTCCGCGAGGATATCTCGCGCGGCTTGGACGTTCGTGCCTTCCAGGCGGACGACCACCGGTACCTTGAAGCCCACTTCGCGTCCCGCGGCAATGAGCGCCTGGGCGATGAGATCGCAGCGGGCGATACCGCCGAAGATGTTCACCAGAACGCCGCGGACTTTATTATCGGAAAGCAGGATTCTAAAGGCCTCCACCGCGCCTTCGGGCTTGACGCCGCCACCAACGTCGAGAAAATTGGCCGGCTTGCCGCCATGGAGTTGCACCACATCCATCGTCGCCATCGCCAACCCAGCCCCGTTGACCAAGCAGGCGATATCGCCGTCCAACTTGATGTAGTTAAGATTGGCCTTGGCGGCGCGAAGTTCCAGAGGATCATGTTCGGCGGGGTCGGCCATCGCCAGGATATCGGGGTGGCGGAACAACGCGCTGTCATCGAAATTTATTTTAGCATCAATGGCGAGTATTTTGCCGTCTTTGGTCAGCACCAACGGATTGATTTCCACAATGGAGCAATCATATTGAGCGTAGAGCGCGGCGGATTTCAGCAGCACCTGGGCGACCTGGGATGCCTGGGAACCGGTAAAGCCCCCTTTTTTTAACCTTGCTCACGCCGGACTTATGGCGACATCCCCATCTGGCTGATCTGGGGCCGGATCCCCTCG
>JAJZKJ010000266.1 GCA_021804195.1 Acidobacteriota bacterium | reverse complement strand
AGCAGCGCGTTCCCGCGCCCACGCCACGGCCTCGCCAATCTCCTCTTCGCTGGCAGCCTCGGCAAACCACAGCGCCGGCCCGCCGATTCCCAGCGTCGTGAACGGCGCAAGTGGCTGGTTTTTCTTCAGGTTCATCGCTTATTCGCCTGCCCTCAGCCTACACCAGCCTCTTTGCCGTTAAAATGATCCCAGGCAATTCCCCTTGCCGGAGGCGAACATGTATCCCGAACTCATGGTGATCCCGATGCGCGAAGAGCTGACGCGTGCCGGAATCGAAGAAACCCGCACCGCCGAAGAGGTGGACGCCGCGGTCAATCAGCCCGGCACCACGCTCGTCATCGTCAACTCCATCTGCGGCTGCGCCGCCGGCAAGATGCGCCCCGGCGTGCGGCTGGCGCTGGCCAACGCCCTCAACCAGCCCGACCGCAAGATCACCGTCTTTGCCGGTCAGGATCGCGAGGCCACCGAGCGTGCCCGCAGCTACTTCGAGGGCAATCCGCCCAGTTCTCCCGCCATCGCCATCCTGCGCGACGGCAAGCTGGCCTACCTGATGCAGCGCTATGTCATCGAGCAGGCCACCGCACAGGAGATCGCCGGCGAACTGATCCGCGCCTTCGACGAGTTCTGCGCGAAGACGGCAGCATAAAGGCAGATCTCAACCCGTAGCTTCGTGCTGATGGGCGCGTCGTTTTGCGGCGCGCCCGGGCAGTTGCGCGTTATCCTTCCTGCTTAACCCCTGACAACAGCATCCGGCGCTTGCGCCGATCCCTCAGCCAGCGCCTTTTGCACCCTGCTGTGCTTGCGGCTGTAAGTGAAGTAGATGATCTGCCCCACCACCAGCCAGATCCCGAAGCCGATCCACGCCGGCGCATCCAGCGACAACATCAGCGCCAGCGACACGACCATGCCGCAGATCGGCACCAGCGGCACCCAGGGCGTTCGGAACGGCCGCGGCAGGTCCGGCTGCTTCATGCGCATCACCCACACGCCCAGGCAAACAATGGTGAACGCCAGCAGTGTCCCCAGGCTCACCAGTTCGCCCAAAAAAGCAATAGGAAAGAATGCCGCCAGGAATGCCACAAAGGTGCCGACGGCTATGGATGTGATATACGGCGATCCGGAAGCGAGGATGAATCTTGCACGCCCAATTCCAGAACAGCCCGTCGTGCGACATGGTGTAAAGCACGCGCGACTGCCCCAGCAACATCACCAGCATCACCGAGGCCAGGCCGGCAATCGCCCCCAGATCAATCAGCCACACTCCCCACTGCACGCCAATCGCCGCCGCGCCATCGGCCACCGGAGCGGCAACATTCAGAGTCGTGTACGATTTCAGTCCGGTCAGCAGGCCGGAGACAATGATGTAAAGAATCGTGCAGATAATCAGCGATCCCAGAATCCCAAAAGGCAGATCGCGTTGCGGATTCTTTGCCTCCTGCGCCGCGGTGGAGACCGCGTCGAAGCCGATATAGGCAAAGAACACCACCCCGGCCGCGCGCATGATCCCCGACCAGCCGAACTCGCCAAAATGGCCCAGATTCTTGGGAATGAACGGATGCCAGTTGGCGACCATGTGGTGCCAATGGCCGAAAGCAAACACGATAGCCAGCCCGATAAAGATCAGCAGGACCGAGACCTTTACGATCACTGCGCCACTGTTGAAGTTGGCCGATTCGCGCACGCCCACCACCAGAATGATGGTGATCACAATGATGGCCGACAAAGCGAAGATGTCGACATGCGCCGCATACGGATGCCCGAAGAACGACAGCGAAAGCGACGGCGTTGGATTGAACGGCAGCTTCATCCCGAATGACCCCAACAGGCTGGTCACATAGCCGCTCCAGCCCACCGCCACCGTCGCCGCGCCAAACGCATACTCCAGCACCAGCGCCCATCCAATGATCCAGGCCACCAGCTCGCCCATGGTCGCGTAGCCGTAGGTATAGGCGCTGCCCGCAATGGGAATCATGGAAGCGAACTCGGAGTAACACAGCCCCGCAAACACGCATCCCACGCCGGCAATCACGAAGGAAAGCACAATCGCCGGTCCGGCAAACTGCGCCGCCGCCGTGCCCGTCAGCACGAAGATGCCCGCGCCGATAATCGCGCCGATGCCCAGCGTAATCAGGTTGATCGGCCCCAGCGCGCGCTTCAGCGTGTGCTCGCCGGCCTCAGAGGCCTCCGCCAGAATCGTGCTGATGGGCTTGGTTGCAAAAAGCCTGGTCGCCATGCGCTTCATCTCCGCTTTAATTCGTATCTGCCCTGCTTCCTGCGTTGCCCTTCTGCTCTCGCTGATGCCAAACAACGGCCTCAGGCCGCGCGGGCGGCCCGTCTCTCAGGAAGAAAGTTCCGGCTCCGCTTTGATCGCTTTCGCCGAACGGCGCGACCAGAACAGATATACCGGGATACCAAGCAAAACCAGGGCCAGGCCCGGCCACGTGTACTGGGGCTTGTACCGCAATAATACTAAACAGATCCACGCCGCCATGGCGATGTAGATCGCCGGCAGAACCGGATAGCCCCATGCCCGGTACGGCCGCTCCGCGTCCGGCCGCTTGAAGCGCAGAACAAAGAGCGCCGAAATCGTCAGGATGTAGAACACCAGCTCGGCAAAGATGATGTAATCCAGCAATTGACCATACGATCCTGAAACGCAGAGCAGCACCGTCCAGATGCACTGCACAATCAACCCCGCCACCGGCGTCTTGTAGCGCGGGTGCAGCCTGCCTACCCGCTTGAAGAACAGCCCGTCACGGCTCATGGCGTAATAAACGCGCGCTCCGGCCAGCGTCATGCCGTTGGCGCACCCGAAGGTGGAGATCAGTATGGCTCCCGCCATCAGCCAGGCCCCCGCCGAGTGAAAGATCGCCGCCAGCGCCGCCGTCGCCACGCGGTCCTCGGACGCGTGCTGAATGCCGCGCGCCATTACGGTCGCGCCGTGCGGATCTCCGTGCATCGGCAGCACCAGCAGGTAGCCCAATGACACCAGAAAGTAGATCACCAGCACGAACCCCGTCCCGAAAACCAGCGAAAGCGGAATATTGCGCCGGGGATTCTTCACCTCGCCGGCGGTGAAGGTGATGTTGTTCCACGCATCGGCCGAAAACAGAGACCCCACCTGCACCACGGCCAGAATCACGAAGACATTCACCAGCGCGACCGGGCCACCCACCCCCACCTGCACCGGATGCAGCGAATGCCAGCCCGCATTCCGCCAGAACTCGCTCCAGCCCGCGCCGAAGTTCGCCTTCCACGCCTCTGCCGTGCGGCCAATGGTGAGCGCCAACAGCACCAGCGCGGCTAGCGCCAGCGCTTTGACCGAGGTGAAGATGTTCTGAATCAGCGCCCCCAGCTTTACGCCGAAGAAATTCACGATGGCCAGAAAAACCACCACGGCAATGGCAACCAGATTGGCCGTATTAACGCCGATCTCGATATTGCCCAGCTCCATCGGCCCCACGCGCCACGCCGGTACGTGCGCGATGTGCCAGAGCCAATGCGTAGTTGATACAGCCGGGAAAAAAACCCCAAGGAACGTGCCAAAGGCCACGCACACGGCGGCGATGGTTCCCGTCTGGATGACGAGAAACAGCGTCCAGCCAAAAAGAAAACCCCACAGCGGCCCCAGCGCCTCGCGTAGGTAAACGTACTGGCCGCCCGCCTTGGGCATCATGGCTGCCAGCTCGCCATAGCTGAGCGCGCCGATCATGGTCATGACAGCCGTAACTACCCATGCGCCCAAGTAAAGCGCCGGGGAGTTGGTGCCCCGGGCGATGTCGGCATCCACAATATAGATACCCGAGCCGATCATCGAGCCCATGACGATGGCCGTCGCGCTGAACAGCCCAAGCGTCTGCGCCATTCGGGGCGCTTCGGCTGGCATTGATGTTTTGGGCGCGGGAGCAGGATCTGAGGTCTGCACGTACAAGTTTCTATCTGATTTTTCCGGACTTGTCTCTACTTTTCTTTTTCCCGCTTGCCAAATGTGCCCGCCTCATTACTCCAACGCCGCCAGCCACCGGCGAAACTCAGCGGCCGGATCGGGAGCATGGAAGATGGCGGCAGACACGGCGACGGTGCTCGCTCCGGCGGCCAGAACCAGAGGCGCCGTTTCCAGCGTAATTCCGGCCGCGCAGGTCAGCACGCGCTCCGGCCCCGCAAGCTCGCGCATCCGGCGCACACCGTCCGGGCCAATCGGCGCCTTGTCCGTCACCTTTGTAGTCGTGCGGTAAACCGGGCCGACCGCCAGATAATCCACCGGCGCCTCCAAAACACCCGGCAGAAACTCCGTGCTGCCGCCAAATGTGCCCACAATCCGGTCCGGGCCAACGATCCGCCGCGCCTCCGCCTACGCAAACATCTTCGCCGTCGGCATC
>JAJZKJ010000265.1 GCA_021804195.1 Acidobacteriota bacterium | reverse complement strand
GCTGGCGCATTTTGCTCGTCCGCCGATGGGGTGGGACTCCTGGAACAGTTTTTCAAATACCATCGACTCGCGAATCGTCGTTGCTCAGGGGAACGCAGAGGTTGAGGTTACTGAGGCCGCAAGTCGGCGATGACGCCCGCTCCGATGTTTCGATTCCCCATTGATTATTAATTAACTGCGACCATATTGCGGCCTCAAAATGGAATCCCTGCTAAAATCGTAACGCGCCGGGGCGGCGCGAGAAAGCGGCATCGCATGGCTGCCGCGAAATCGCCCCCCCACTGGGGTAATGTAAACTTCCCGCCGTGCCGATTCATCGATCTGCTCCCGAAAATCCTACCGGCCGATCAGAATCTACGCGTATTGAAAATCCCCGCCAGATGCACTTCGCCGGACGTTTATCGCATAAGCACAAACGCACTGCTATCCGTGCGGCAAGCCACCACTTCCACCGCGTGCCACGCCATTTCGCCACCGAGCTTGTGGGTAACTGAAAGCTTCGTCGGGCCTTTAGGGGTTGCCGCACAAAACAGGGTCGCGATACACTCCGCATATTTGCCCTATCTACGACCCAGAGCGGCAGACCGCGCCGACCGGCGATCGCAAAATGCACGCCCCATCGCCGGAGTGCTGCCCGTGTTAAGCTTGGCCCTCGCCAGAGGGTGGCCGCGCATTGGTGCGGCCCCGATTCGCGCCGGCGGGGGGCGCGTCCGACGCTTGGCCGCGGTGCTGCGGGTGGTCGTGGGCCAGCTGATGCATGATTCTCCTGCCCGCCACTGCCGCCGCCAGGAAGGCTGATGTCAGGGAGACTGCCGCGCACTCAGCAATTCCGATTTCCAGTGCGGTGCGTCCCGGAGCCCACCCCGCAAAAATCCAGAAGTCAAAGCTGAGACCAAAGAACGGGGAGTATTTGCCCAGAAAGATGATATAGCACAGCTCGATACAAAGAAATATTTCCATACCGGATACCGCCGCGCACACATATGCCAAACCGGAAAGCCGCATCGCGAGCCTGGCTTCGCCAGCCGGTGCAACGCTGCCGCGCCCCGCCCGCGAGGCGCGGACATAAAGGATCGCCGCGATGAGCATGAGCGCTAATGTGAGCGCACACCAGCCGGAAAACATTCCGGCTCCGACCCAACCTTCCAACGGACTCCAGCTACCGTGGTGCGCGCCGCGGCCGTGCAGCGGGGCGTGGCCAGCGACTTGCCGGATTACCCACTGGCCACTGGTCGCTGCGAAAAAAAGAAATATCCAGAGCCCGCCAGTGGTCAAGGCGGTGAGGCAGTTGAATGCGGCAAGCAAAAGGGCGACCGCTGGCCAAAACCAAGGCCGCCTCGTCACCGAGTAAGGGATGTAGGCACGTCCGCCTCTCATTGCAGTCTCCAAAAACACGGCGGAAGGCTCGCCGACAACGCCTGCCCCGGAACGGTCCGAATTGCCCGCCCGCGTTTACCAGGCGAGGTAGGCCCACGTTGCCATCTGATAAAAAAGCCCCAATTTGACACCTACGAGCAACAGCGTCATGGCGCAAGTGAGCCACGCCGTTGCGATGAAGCCCTCCGGCGCGCCCAGAGCAAGAAGCTCCGTGCCGTGCCGCCTTATCCGCCAAAAACCAATAAACGCGGCTAACGCCGCAGCGCCACAAATTGGGAAGTTAAAGGGGAAGGTAACGCCGTAAAACGGCTCCCACCAGCCAGCGAAGTGGCTTGGCTGCCTCCACCAAAGCGAGATGAGCGGGTGAACCAAATGGTACGCGGCGGTGGCCAGAAGATTGGTCATTGGCAGGTGGCCGATCAGGCCAAGGATTGCGGCCCATGCCGTCGGCCAGCCAATGCGCTTCTTGAGCCGCAGGATGCGGGCTGAAGTTTCAGGTGTCGGATTGCCTGAGCTTGTCACCCTTGGACCCCCAGCCCCGCCGTCGGCGGGATCTGCACCCAAGGGGAATTAAATCCCAAGTCACTCTCGTTAGGGCCCTTGTGCGGCGATTCTGCGTGGTAAATGAGTTGGCCGTTGATGTAGCCTTCAAAATCCGGGAAGGGTGTATGCTCGCCCGTCAGCGTGACGTTGACGTAGTTCGCGTTCGCCCGACTGAAGTTGAACGCAATTTTATACTCTATTGCTGGCGCAAACGGCGCGAGCGGGAACGAGGCGTATACCTGAATAAGGATGCGTGACTCGGACGGGGAGGGGTTTCTGACCTTGTATGGCACCGCCTCATATATCACGCTTGGCATAAGCATCGTGGGGCTGCTCCAAGCGTAGTGGCTGAAGTAGGAGTGCGGATGAGCTCTGCCGACGCGAGAAAACGCAATGCCCAAGAGTTTCCCTTTCAGCATGGAGACTCCGTCTGCGCTCTTTACGGAAAAACCACCCGCCGCCAGATGCCCGATGTCGCAGCTGTTCACCCAACCGTAGCTGTAGAGTCGCGCGTTTCCGTCACCCGACGGCCCACCGTGTGGATTAAACCCGCCAAACCCGCGCCAGTCGGTCAGCACCTTTGCGACGCCCCGGCTGTAGGGCATGGGCAGCCAATGTCCACGGCGGTTGCCATTAATGGACGCGTCAAACGCGAAGCTGATCTTGCGTGGCCCCTCCGGATCCGCCATCCGCACCGGATCGCTTTTGACGTACCCATAAAGATTAATCCCACCCCGATACCCGATCGGATCGCGGGTGAGCCAGCGGTCGAGGCTTGGGGCACTGCGATGGTTGCGGGTTACCGGTGCTCGGTTTTCGGCATCGCGGTGGTGGACGCGGCTGTCCGTGCAAATGTCGTTATCGCAAGCGCAGGAATCAGTGCGGGCAAAAGGGCCCTTCACTTTATCTTCAGCGGTTAATATTTCGGCGCTCACGACCATAACCCGACCTCAAAATGGAATCCCTGCTAAAATCGTAACGCGCCGGGGCGGTGCGCGGAAGTTGACGCCTTGCTGCATCCACCTAACGGGTGAGTGTCCCCAGTATTCCTTATTATTTCGCCGCCGCTTTACGCCGATGAACGTAAATGTACCTGGGGGGCTTGTACGGCTTGAACATCCTGACCAATATGGGGTGCCCCGACAGTTCCGCATCGGCCACCGCGGTATCAAACGTGCGCCGCCCCATCGGGATCAATCTGTTCGGGACGGCGCCGTAGCCTAAAAGAATTCGAGCGATTTCGGGCTGGTCCTCACGGACGGCATCATCAAGCGGCGTGCACCAAACCCTGGTGCCGAGTCGAAGTGAACGTGGTTTTGCGAATTGGTCCACCAAGCCGTCGACGGGTGCCCCCATATGCAGCAACACTCTCAAATCCCCGATTTGCCCGGTGCAGACCGCGATGTCCACCAAATAGAGGCCAAAGCTATTGTGGAGGTGCGCCCGCGCCCAGTGATTGGCCTTCAGCTTTGACGCCAGGAGCTTCGCCGGCCCGCCCCGCGATATGAGGCGGCGGAAATACCTCGCATTTACTGAATACTTCCCCCCATCCGCTGAGGCCAACGTCGTCTTGTACCCTACCGTTAGGCGGAGGGGAAAAAGCCATGACAAAAACGCGACGGCGGCAGCCAGCAGAAGCAGGCCGCCAGTGATGAGAATTACCGGGATGCGCAATGGAAGGCGCCTCTTCATGGGGCCGGATGTGGCATTTTGCACAATGCGTCTCCTTGTTCCTTTGGTCCTTTCGCCAGGCTATGCCCTCCGTCCGGGCACATGGATCCCGTAGGAGGTGTCAGCCTTCAATATCCTGAGGCCCGGGGTGCTGCGATGGTTGCGGGTTACCGGTGCTCGGTTTTCGGAGTTGCAGTGGTGGATGCGACTGTCCGTGCAAATGTCGGTCTCGCCATCGAACTCTTCACCGGTGCAGACAGGCAACAGAATTTTATTGATCGCGACCATAACGCGGCCTCAAATCGGAATCACTATTGAAATCATAACGCACCGGGGCGGCGCGGGAAATCGGCCGTGACGATTCCACGCCATCCATCCGTTCAACGATCACCCAGACGCCCCCTGTCGCAAAAATCAGTGGTCCTGCAATTCGCTGGGCCACAAGAGCGACTTCAATGCCCATTTTTACAGGCGGCTGTCCCTCTTATCGCCTCATGGTTGCCGGAGCAAACGCATTCCAGCAGGCCATTGAATCCGCCGCCGGTTCCATTAAATAATCATGTCCCCCGGTTCTTTTCTCGGGTCCCTCCTAAGCGCGATCATCATTGCAAAATTTGTGGCCGCGAAGGGAGGCGCAAGGCCTTTAAGGGCTTGTCAGTTCTGCGCCCACGATCTTGTTGCCGCCCGCCCCGCGATATGAGGCGGCGGAAATACCTCGCATTTACTGAATACTTCCCCCCATCCGCTGAGGCCAACGTCGTCTTGTACCCTACCGTTAGGCGGAGGGGAAAAA
>JAJZKJ010000264.1 GCA_021804195.1 Acidobacteriota bacterium | reverse complement strand
CCACTATGTCAAAATGGCGCACGGCTTCAATTAGGTCTTTGCGGGCTTTGCCCGTTTTGCGCGCTGGCGGTTTGGGGCCGCTGAGCTTTTTGGCGGCAATAACGCGCTCTTCTTTCAGAGCGCTCATGCAGCGGGCAAACACCGCCTCAGCGATGGAGTTGGCGGGAATGCCCATGTCCAGAGCATTGGCGGCGGTCCACTTGCCGGTGCCTTTTTGGCCGGCGGCGTCGAGAATGGAATCCACCAGATATTTGCGGGGTTTAACCGGGTCGCGCTGACGCAAAATATCAGCAGTTATTTCTATAAGGTACGAATCGAGATCGCCGGCATTCCATTGCGTGAAAATATCGGAAAGTTCCTGCGGCTCGAGGCCTACGAGTCGGCGGAGCAGGTCGTAGGCTTCGCCGATAAGCTGCATGTCAACATATTCAATGCCATTGTGCACCATTTTGACATAGTGGCCCGCCCCGTTGGGGCCGAGGTAGGCCGTGCACGGCACGCCGCCCGCTATCGGATGGCCCGGCAGCGCGCCTGTGAGCGGCTTGCCGGTTTTGGCGTCCACCTTGGCGGCAATGGCCTCCCAGATGGGTTTGAGGTGCTGCCACGACGCCGGATCGCCGCCAGGCATAAGCGACGGGCCAAATCGAGCGCCAAGTTCGCCGCTCGAAACGCCCGAACCAAAAAATTTCAGCCGATCGGCATACTGCTTTTCGCGACGGATGGTGTCGGTCCAGAGGCTGTTGCCGGCGTCAATGACAATGTCGTTTTTATCCAACCCGGCGGCAACAAGCTGTTCAACCACAGCATCTATGGCGGGGCCGGCCTTCACCAGAATAATAATAACCCGGGGCTTTTTAATCGCGGCGATAAACTCTTCAAGCGTGCCGCACCCCACCAACTTGCCGGGTGTGCTGGGGTTTTCAGCCATAAACTCCTGCATGACCGCAGTGGTGCGGTTGTACACGGCAATATCAAAACCATGGTCGGCGATGTTAAGGGCGAGATTTTTTCCCATAACAGCCAAACCAATCAACCCCACCGTTGCAGACGCCTGTTGCGCAGCCATTGTTATATTCTCCAGAAATCACACGACACAATCACATCATCATGCCTGCCGTGATGCTAATGTGAAATCGCCCTGTTTGCCAGTGCAGGGCCCCGCCGGCTTAACACAAAACCAGCATTTATAAAGCGCAGCAGCAGTCAGCATAACGCGCGGCCCACCGCCCCGGTCAACCATGCGAACAACCGCAAATAATTTAACGTTACGGAGTCCTGGCGGCCCGCCGCAGAGGGCTGCGCTGCGCCAGCCAGCGGTTAAGCAGCGAGGCCACTTCAGGATTCGGAAATCGCCGGCTGGGCGTAATGGCATAAAAGCTCTCACGAATATCATTGAAGCGATGCACCTCCACCAGTTCGCCCCGGCGCAACTCATCCTGCACCACCACCGGCGGTGCCAGCGCCAGGCTGCGCCCCTCGCTGGCCAGCAAGCGCAGCATCGCCATGTCGTCTACTTCGGCGGCAATGATGGGCGCTATTTTGTGCCGATCCATCAGCAGGTCAAAAGCCACGCGGATGTTGCTGTCAAGACTGGGCAACAGCAGCGGCCTGCCTGCCAAATCGGTCGGAAACTTGAAGGCCTTGCGCGGCTGGGCGGGAGCGATAAGGCTCACCGGCTGTTCAGCCAGCAGGTGCGAATGCCAGAGGTTTTCGCTGTCGCGCGGCGCTGCGAGGTTGGAAAGCACCAGGTCCACCGCATGCGCTTTGAGCGCTGCAAGCAAATCGCGCAATGTGCCGGATCGTAAAACCAGGTCCAGATCATCGCGCGGCATGAGCGGCCGCAGAAAGCTCATCTGAAAATTACGCGACAACGTCGCCACCGCCCCCACCCGCAAAACCTGCCTCCGCCGCCGGGGGCTGTTGCGCAGCGTCGCGAGCAGTTCTTCACCGGTTTGAACAATGCTGTCGGCCGCGGCCAGGGCAATGCGTCCGGCTTCGGTAAGCGTCAGCCGGCGGTTGCGCCGCTCAAAAAGCTTATGTCCAATTTGTTCTTCGAGCTGTGCGAGCTGAATACTCAAAGCCGACGGCGAAATCGAAAGCGCCAAAGCCGCCTTCGACACTCCACCTGATCGAGCAATGGCCCGAAAGTACCGCAGATGATGATAGTTTAAAAATGCCATAAAAATGATTATATAAAATATATCAATTCTGTTCAAATAATAGATTGTATTAACCCATTTGACGTGTCATCATGCTCCCATGTTTTGGAGTTGGACTATGAACATGACCACAACCGAGTTGATGAATGTGAGTGTGCTTTCACCCGTTTGCCTGGCTCCCATGGCGCTGGCCCCGACCCGCTGGATGGACCGCGTATACGCCGGCCCAAACGCCAAAGGCCTGGTGCCGCAGGCGCTGGCGGGTTTGGGGTTGCTGGGAGCTTTGGCCTCACCGCTCTGGCTGCTGAAAGCACGGCCGGGCGGAACGAACGGCCTTGTCATGCCTGGCGGGTTAACGGCCATCATGCTGCCTTTTGTGGCCCTGCTTACACTGGTGGTGCTGCGTTACAGCATCGTGTACCTGCACGGGCAGGCCCGACGCGGCCGGTTTATCAAGTGGCTCTGCGCCACCTCGGCAGCCGTGCAGGTGCTCGTGATCACCGCCAACCTGCTGGTATTTGTGCTCGCCTGGATGACCATGAGTTTGGCCCTGCATCAGTTGCTGACCTACTTTGGCGACCGACCAGGCGCCCAGATTGCCGCACGTAAAAAGTTCATCTTCAGCCGCATTGGAGATCTATGCCTGATTACCACGCTGGCCCTTGTATGGCATAGCTGCCGCACCTGGCAGATGCCGGTCATATTTCACCTCGCCGCCGGCAGGCCCGGCGCCCATGCCAGCCTCGCGGCGGCCGGACTTTTAATCGTCATCGCCGCCCTGCTGAAGTCGGCGCAGTTTCCATTTCATACCTGGCTGCCCGACACCATGGAGGCGCCCACGCCGGTTTCCGCCTTTATGCACGCTGGCATCATTAACGCCGGCGGCTTTCTGGTGCTGCGCATGAGCCAGCTTGTCGTGCTCTGGCCGGTCAACCAGTGGGTATTGCTTTTCATCGGTGGACTTACCGCCGTCGGCGCATCGCTGGTCATGCTTACCCAAACCAGTGTTAAACGATCGCTGGGCTTTTCAACCGTGGCGCAAATGGGCTTTATGATGTTTGAATGCGGCCTCGGTGCCTGGAGCCTCGCTTTACTCCATATCATTGCCCATGGCATTTACAAAGCGTACGCCTTTTTAAGTTCCGGCAAAGCTCCGGCTTCAACCACAACGCCGCACACGCAAACTATTTCGCTGCGGCAACATGGCTTTGCACTGGCCATGTGCGGCGCACTGGTCATTTTTTGGCTGTGGCTCAGCCGACAATGGCCCGATGCCAACCCCGCGCTTGCCGGCGTCATCGCCATGGGCATTGTGGTATTGGGCTGGCAGCTTGCAATTCGCGCCCGAAATGCTCTGGCAGTCGCATCAGCACTCCTGCTGCCGGCGCTTCTGCTGCTCCTGCACTGTCTGCTTAGCCGGTTACTGCTGACGACGGTGGGCGGTGCAGCCGACCTTAATGCTTCCGTTTCGCTGGCACAACTGCTGGCCGTGCTGGCACTGCTCGCTCTGCCCGGAGCGGTGGAACTTGCAGCTCGCCTGCGGCCGCACTCGCCGTTGGTGCAGCGACTGTATGTACATGTTTACAACGGGTTTTATCTCAATCCACTGGCCAACCGCCTGGTGATGGCGCTTTGGCCCGTGCAGGCCTGATAGAAAGGACCACCACCATGACCGCAACACTTTTGGAAGAACCGCCCATGCACAGCCCCGCTGCAACCGGGCAAGAACGGCCCGGCGGCCCTTCGGCCCGCGCCGCCGCCATCGAGGCCGCCGGTTGGGTGCCGCCGCTATGGCCGCTCCAAAACGTCATCGCGGTCAACCCGTTCATGGGCCTTACACACCTGCCCTTTGCCAGCGCCATTCATACAATGGGCTTGGCGCTGGGGCGGGCGGCGGTGTGGCCGGCCAACCCTCCAAAAACCAATGGGCTTTCAGAAAGTCTTCACCACACCAACCAGGCGCAGCAGCCGCTGACTTTCGCAGGCTTTTGCGACCGCAAACTCGCAACCGCCTGGGACACGTTTATCGTAGATGAAATATCATCATTTTGTGCCGCTCGCTTCGACACCGGCCTGGCCCGTTGGCGGGCGGATTTTTCGACCCAACCGCTCTACACCGCTTGGAAACAATTCGCCTCGCTTGATTGCACCGGAAAAATCAGCGGCTTTGGCGACATGCGGGCCTCGGCGCTGGCGCTGCCGCAGAGTCCACTGGACTTTATCAATGACGCCCTTACGCA
>JAJZKJ010000263.1 GCA_021804195.1 Acidobacteriota bacterium | reverse complement strand
TCGCCTCCTACGCGGCCAGTCCGCCTCCCGATCAGCCCTATATGCCCATCGGCTCCCTAGGCGTTGATCTCACCACCGGTTGTGTCTTCCGGCTGATCACGGACGCCAATGGGAACATTGTTCCCACGAACTGGCAGGGGGGATCGGTACTCCCCGCAGGTACCCCGACGCCGACGATCGACTCCAGCACCGACACGATCCTTTTTGCCCCGCCGGCGGCGACAGAGACTGGTTCCGTCGTTATCGGAGGCACGGGGCCTACCTACAGCTTCGGAACATCCAGCCCATTGATATATGTGTATGTGACGACGGTGAACCTGTAACAATGATCACGGATCAATGAATAAGGAGTTTGAAGTTAGGAGTTAGAAGTTAGCCGGCGGTCCCGGCGCGCCGGGACCGCCGTGATGCCGCCGGGAATGGTGAACTATGAAAAACAATGAACGAATAACAATGACCAATGATCAATGAATAAGGAGCAAAAATGAGGATGGAAACAAAAACCTTTTAATAACGAGTAATGAACAATGAACCATGAAATAAACAATTTGGACACCTCAGCTTTTAAGCGAAGCGCAGCGCCGCGTCTCATTGATCATTGCTCACTGATCATTGAGCGGCAACGCCGCGTAGCGCTTCCTTACTCTTCTAACTCCTATCTCCTAACTCCTAACTCCTCGTCGCCGCGGCCCCGCCGCGCCGCGCTTCTAACCCCCCAATATTCGTCCCAACCTCCGCTTACCTCCGCTTCCTCTGTGGTGAATAATTCCCCCGTCGTTAAATCCGTGCAATCTGTGCAATCTGTGGATAACGACAATGATCAAAGATCAATGACCAATGATCAAAAACAAGGAATTCCAAAAAAGTTGTTCGTTGCGCGGCAACGCCGCGCCGCACTCCTAACTCCTAACTCCTCGTCGCCGCGGCCCCGCCGCGCCGCGGACCGCCGGCGTCTCGCCGGCCCGGCAAGCAGGCAGGATGCCCGCACCACAAATTACGCCAGCGCAGCGCATCCTTATTCTCCTAACTCCTATCTCCTAACTCCTAACTCCTGTAAATCCCGCGCAGCGGGATTTACGCTTATCGAAATTCTCGTCGTTCTCTCCATCATCGTCCTGCTGATCGCCATCCTCGTGCCCGCGGCCGTCATCGCCGAGCGCTACGCCTATTCCAGCGCCACCCAGGCCGATCTCGCCGCCATCGGCCAGGCCCTCACCGTTTACCACACCGATTTTAATATGTACCCCGATTCGGATTTGTGCTACCAGAAAAACGGGCTTTACGGCACGAAGGCGAGCCTGACCGGCCCGGTTAACATTCCTCAGTACGCCGCCTACGATTACCTCGCCGAATGTCTGCTGGGTTATCTGCCCGGTGAAGAAGATGGTGCCCCCAGCGACTCGACCCTGGGTGCCAACGGTTACTCCGGCGGTAACCTCTCCCAATGCGCCGGCTTTACTATGCAACCCTATAAAAAAGTCTATGGTCCCTACATGCCCACCAACGCCCAAAACATAATTGCGGACGGAACCGGCAACTATTACTTCTCCGGCGATTTCCCGCCCACCGCCGGCACGCCGTTACCGATCCTCTATTTTTCCGCCACAACCTCGCCATCGACCAACGCAATTTTTGGGGCCACGCCCGGCGTCGGCATATTCTGCCCGGCTGATGATTCGGCAGCCTCGTCGGCCACGCCTAGCGCGCAGTTTTACCAGCTTATCGGAAGCACCGGTGGCACCAACTCCGCCTCCGGCGGAAACATCATGGGCCGCAACAGCTACCTGCTGGTGGCACCGGGGCCATCGCAGGCCTATTTTGTGGGTGACAACCTCGTTTACGGAGGACAGTGATGGCGCTTTGCTTCAATGATCAAAGATCAATGATCAATGATCAGAGAATAAGGAGTTGCACGAGCATTCAGGAGTTAGAAGTTAGAAGTTAGGAGTTAGAAGTTAGAAGTTAGCCGGCGGCATAGGGCCGCCGCGATGCCGGGGGGCGAGGACGTAGGAGTTGCGATTTGGAAGTTAGTCGGCGGTCCCGGCGCGCCGGGATGCCGCTGGGCGACCGCAGGTCGCGCCTGGAAATGAGTGAACTATGAAAAACAATGAACAACGATCAACGATCAACGATCAACGATCAACCCGGACCGTCGGCATCTTGCCGGCAATGGGGCGGGTGAGGACACCCGCGCTCCCAGCCAATCCGTTGTTCGTTGTTCGTTGTTCGTTGCTCGTTTCGCGGCCCCGCCGCGCCGCGCTTCTAACCCCCCAATATTCGTCCCAACCTCCGCTTACCTCCGCTTCCTCTGTGGTGAATAATTCCCCCGTCGTTAAATCCGTGCAATCTGTGGATAACGACAATGATCAAAGATCAATGACCAATGATCAAAAACAAGGAATTCCAAAAAAGTTGTTCGTTGTTCGTTGTTCGTTGCTCGTTTCGCGGCAACGCCGCCGCGCCGCGTTTACCCTCGTCGAGCTTCTCACCGTTATCGCCATTATGGTGATTATCGCCGCCGTTTCCATTCCCGCATTCGCGGCCCTGTTTGCCAATAACAACATGGTCCAGGCCCAGAACCAACTCTCCGCCGCCATCGCGGAAACCCGATCTCTGGCTCTGCAAAACCATACCGAAGTGGCCCTGATATTTTTTGAAGAACCCGGCCACACCGATGAAACCGCCTTTGCCTATGAACAGGAATCACCTGGCCAGGGCGGGCAGGGGGCCACCGGCATAACGCAATATTTTCAACCCATTCCCCAGCAATCGGTGCAATATTTGCCCAAGGGCGTTTACGTGGCGACACTGGTGGCCTCTTCGACCAACAGCCTTGGAACCTACAACTCCGATAGCGGCTTTGCCATGCCGCCCCAACAACTGCCCGCCATGCCGCCAACTATCGCGGAATATCAGCCAAATGGCGGCCCCAGCCCGAACGCAGCGCCCCTGCGGGCCATTGTTTTTGACGGCAATGGCCACCTGACCATTTTAAACTCGATGGTCCTCCAGGAACCCGAACAAATCGACCAGCCGGGGACCACCACGGCAATCACTTGGTGGACCGGCCTCGGCACGGGTACCGCCAACACTGGCGAAGCCTTCGGCCCCAGCTCCCCCGGCTTCGTACTTTACGAACCGGCCAACTGGCCCAACCCGCTGCAGGTCGGCGGCGTAACCGTCACCCCCGGGGCCTACCTCGCGGCCAACAGCGATGTAACAATGGTCAGCACCTACACGGGGAACGTTATTCAATGAATAATGGAATAGGAGACAGGGGATAGGAGTTAGGAGTTAGGAGTTAGGAGTTGGGAGTTAGAAGTTGGGAGTTAGAAGTTAGCCGGCGGCATAGGGCCGCCGCGATGCCGCCGGGAATGGTGAACTATGAAAAACAATGAACGAATAACAATGACCACGGATCAAAGATCAATGATCAACAGTTTATCCCGGCGCGCCGGGCAACAACAATCAACCCGGAACGCCGGCATCCTGCCGGCAATGGGGCGGGTGAGGACACCCGCGCTCCCAGCAAGCGCCGCGCTTCCCTATTCTTCTAACTCCTATCTCCTAACTCCTAACTCCTCGTCGCCGCGGCCCCGCCGCGCCGCGTCAGTCAATCCGTTGTTCGTTGTTCGTTGTTCGTTGCTCGTTGAGCGGCATCAGCCGCGCCGCCGCCGCGCCGCAGCCTTTTCCCTCGTCGAAATTCTGATCGCCATTTTCGTGCTAAGCCTCGGCCTGATCATGATCGCCGCCATTTTTCCCGTGGCCGCCAAATGGACCGCCGAAGATGCCCAAACCTCCGTCGCCCAGGTCATCGCCAAAAACGCCGTGGCCACCATTGAAACCATGGAGGCCGGTGCGACCATAACATCGGCAACGGCCCTCGGCCCCTATTGCTATAACTTCGGCAACTCCTCACCGTACCCCAACGCCAATCCCGCACCGGTCCCCCTAAACACGGCCAGTGCCGTCCCGCCCGCTGGCTCCTACTATTGGAGCGCGTACATCGCGCCCGCCTCCAGCACTGCCACAAACGCCGGATCGGGCGGCGTCGATCCCGGCCCTACCGGCGGCCCCGCGGGCACCCAAGGTAACAATTTTTACACCATCTACGTTTTCGTCTTTAACAAAGGCGATCTAAGCAACCAATTTGCCACGCCTATTTCCGGCGCACCGGCCAAAGTTGGAAAATCCGCGCTTCTGCCTATGCTGCCGGTGGCGCAAAACCCGTACGGAACGTCCTTTTATCCCCAGTTGTTCTATGACTCCTTCGCGGACCTCGCCTCCTACGCGGCCAGTCCGCCTCCCGATCAGCCCTATATGCCCATCGGCTCCCTAGGCGTTGATCTCACCACCGGTTGTGTCTTCCGGCTGATCACGGACGCCAATGGGAACATTGTTCCCATTGG
>JAJZKJ010000262.1 GCA_021804195.1 Acidobacteriota bacterium | reverse complement strand
CCGCTTTTTCTTGCCGGAAGACCAGCTTGAAAACATCGTCACGCAGGGCAAGCAGATTGTTCCGCTTATCATGATGATGCAGATGAATGCCCAGCAGGGCGGCTGATTCCGGCTGGAACCAGTGCTCTGTCACAAAGCATACCGGGGCGAATCCACACGTTTAGGGATCGCCCCGTTGCTTTTGCAGCATTGCATGCTTTTACCGCTTATTCGCCGGCTGCCTGGGCGGCCGTCTCGATTTCCACTTCGGCAATACCGTCAGGCGTTGCCAGAAACAGTTTATCTGAAAGCGGATGCGTCGCCTGCGAAAACTTTACCTCCACCTGCCGACGCAGCCAGTTGAGCGTGGCGGCGTCTTCGGTGCAGAACGCCGTAAGCGACGCTCGGTCGGGTATGGCTATAAAGAACGTGTTGCCCAGGTGCTGCCGCAGGTTTTTGTAAACAATCGGCAGCAGGATGCGTGCGGCATTGTTCGCATCGGCCCCGCTGAAATTGAACATGGTGTACTGGCCGTATTTGCCGCCGGTCATGCTCATGTTGCGCGTGGCTCGAAGCAGGTTTTCCAGTGCGTGCTGGTGCAGGGTTTCCTGATCTATTTCCCACAGGCCCAGGTCGGTGTGCGTGATTGGTGCGGTACGGCCGGGCGCCTCGTAGAAAATGGTAAGCCCGCTGAGCCATTCTTCCTTTACAACGTCGCCCTCGAGACGCTCGGCCAGCGTGGTGGGCATAATCACCGGCAAAACGCGCAGGCTGATTTCGTCCCAGTCGGCGGCCGGCGATGTATCGCCGGGGTGGCGTACCAGCAGCTTCTCAAAAAAGTCTTTGACGCTTTCGGCAAGTTTGTCGGGCCGCTTGAGGTAGTCCTCCCGCAGCGACACTACCTTTATTTTTACGCCGCCGACATTGAGGGTGTCGGCATCCAGGGCGCTGACCTGCTCCGGAGGCAGATGTTCGCGGGCCAGGTCTACCACCATTTGAATAAACGGGCGTTGACCGCCGATGGCTGCGGTTGCAATACGCAGCGATGCAACAATGGCATCCTGCACAGCGCGAAAGAATTGCATTTCTTCGATACCGCCGTGGCAGCTTATCAATACGGCGCGGCACTGGCTCAGTGTCGCCCAGAAACGATAGTCCACCAGACGCTGCGGGCGCCGCAACAGTTTACGCAAAGCACCGCGGCTGATAATGCCCTCGGTGGTACAGGTCATGTGCGCAGTGCCAGGCACTTGCTTCACCGGCTGTGACAAACGCACTTCAGGAAACTCCTTGACCAGGCCGCGAAGAGCGGTGCGTGCTTCCTCAGGCGTAACGTCGTCGCTGAACCCGGCGATTCGAGCCGGAGCGTCCACAGGCGCTTCGCGCAGCTTCAGCACCATGGAAATGCTGCTCGACGGATCGTGCAGCACCAACTCGCCATTGGTGCGAGTGTCGGCGAGCCAGTTTTCAGGTGCTTCAATCGAGAACGATTCGGTGGTGATGGTTTTCCAGCCTTGCATAATTCCCTCCAGATAAATATCCATCCAACTGCTGGGTTGCGCTGGCAAACGATTGCCAGACAAACCAGACGCGGCCCAGAAACGCTGCGCTGCGGCAAGTGCACCGGGCCGCTGATACAGATTGTCCAAGTTCCCTCAGGCATAGCGTTCAGATAACGTGCTGCGGCGCTTTGCCTTTTAGAATGTGTTAATCAGTGTATCGCCAAGGTTACGCCGTTTGATTGAACTATTTGCGGGCAAATGTGCTTATAAGACGCGGCAATAATAAATTTGCCGAAGCATCAGAACCATCGAGCTTTCTATAGGGCGTTGGGCGGCAGTTTTGATACACACCCATCGTCGGGCTGCTGTCGCTTGCTGACTTTGTCGCCGCCCCTGCGAAGCAACCGGGATGAGCCGCCGCAGGATAGCCACGCAGCCGCATTAACAGACTTGCCGCCGATTGAGCCAATTTCAAAATATTATGGGCTGTTGGAATGGCGCCGGTTAAAAGAGGTTACCATCATAACACCAGGGGGCGTCGTCACGCGGGCCTCGGAAATATCTTCTCCATGTGCCGGTGGAGAATATTACCCGTGACATTGCGTGCAATGACCGCTTCAAACTCCGCCAGAGCACCCAGATATTCATTGCCTAGCTGGGCCGCAACTTTAAAGCCCACATGAATAAGCTGCCGCATGTTGGCATTGTACGCCGGGCACTTGGGATCATGCTGCAGAGCCGCAACATACTCGGCGCTGCTCCAGGCAGTCACTTGCTGGGTGGTTGGTAATTTGCTGCGGTCAATATCTATTACTGTGGCGTAGGGTGCGCAGAGTTCATCACAGCGCTCAAGCGCCTGGGCATATATCTTTTTGGCAATTTGCAGGCCGCGTCCTCCCGCCATGGCCAGGCCGATAACCTCCTCCAGCCAGGTGGTACCGGCGGTTTTGATGTGCAGCCCGGCGCCGGTAGCCGCAAGGGTCTGGCGAATCGGCTCATAGATCGAAAACTTGTCACTGCCCGAATGGACGCTGAGTTTCAGGTTCGCCGGCAAACCCAGATGTTTTACTGCATATGCTATTACAGCCACGTCATCGGCAAACTCTTTGGCAAACTGCGCCACATCGCCCTGATAATCCACTCCTTTGTTGAAACGGCCGGTGAACTTGGGCGCGATGGTTTGAATCGGAATTTTTTCAGCGGCTATGGCAGCCAAAATCAACAACAGTTCGCGTGGGGTTTGCGGCGCGGATGTTTCATCCATTGAAATTTCGGGGATAAAATCTGCGGCGCCGAGTTTCCCGGCAATATGCCGATAAATGCGCCCCGCCTCTTTTACGGCCGCCAGATATTTTTGCGCTACAACAGCGACATCAGCCTGGGCAATATGCACCGGCTCCGCAATGCCGCCGATGCTCAGCGAGCCTATCAGCGGCCGCACCGCCTGCGAAAACGCATCCACCTCGGAGGAGGCGGCGGGCTTGCCGATGAGGTCGGCAACATCCATAGTAAAAAAGTCGCTGCAGGCTAAAAATCGCTCCACGGTGGCAAGGCCGATATGGTCGGCATCCACACGGTACGCACCCTTGAAACCCAGCGCCTTTACCGCAGCATCGGCCTCGACCCGCACAGACGGCGGCTCGGTATGCACAATATTGTGTTCGCGGTTGGACTTATTCCAAACCGGCGAGATGGCTGCGCCGCCGGCTCTTTGGTACTCCATAAATGCCATCAGCTGCGCTTTGCCCTGCCGACCGAATCGGTCACCTATGCCAAAACTATATTTCGCTATTTGCATGGGGATTATGCCTTTATATGAAGTCTGAACTATATCGCCTTTTACATTATGCAGTCCCGGCAGAATTGGCAAGGCAGACGACGTGCACGCAGGCCGATACATGTATACCACGCAATCCGTGGCATGATGCGATGGAACCCGCAGAGTGTGTTTTGGCTCCGGGAGATTTATCAGCAACCGCCCGCGGCCCGATGCTTTGGGCAAAAATGGTCGGGCCGCGGAGGGTTGGTCCGCGGCCCGATTGCGGGATTGACCGATAAGCCGAATTCTGTACCGCTTGGCGGCGGCGGCCATTTATCTGGGAGCGGCATTGCTGCCGCCCTCGAGCGACCTACCCGGAACCTTAAGCCCGCCCGTTGGCAGATGCCGCAAGCGGCACTTCGCTACTGAGGCAGACAAACCTTCAGCACGCCGCGTGAAACCATTGACGGGGACTCACACGGCAGCGGCCGAAGGATGCGTCGGGTCAACGCGTCGGCTCCCTATTTGGTCTTGCACCCGGTGGGGTTTGCCTTGCCGGTTCTGTCACCAGAACCGCGGTGCGCTCTTACCGCACCATTGCACCCTTACCTGCCGCCAAAGGCGACATCGGCGGTATGTTTTCTGTGGCACTTTCCCGCGCCGCCGACTTTAACTCGACGACGGGTGGGCATTACCCACCACCGTACCCTGTGGAGTTCGGACTTTCCTCCCGGCTTTCGCCGAGCGGCCGCCTGGTCACTCCTGCAACAACTATGTTACAAATCGCGGCCGGCAAATGCCAGCGGGCTGCATGCTTGGTTGCACAGGCCTGCCTGCCCGAAAACAGCACGTTTTACGCAGTCAGTAAATGATTAAGCTCATTGAGGTTTACATCAGCAAGGCTGGCGACGGCCTGATCCGCCCATTGACGAACCTCCCGAAGACTGCTGGTGGTAGCAACGCCAATGACCTTCAGGCCCGCAGCGTGCGCAGCGGCCGCGCCGCCGGCGGTATCCTCAAACACCACCGATCTCTGCCGGGCGAGCGATCCATCGGCCCGTATATTCAGAAGATCAAAGGCCTTGTTATAACCTTCGGGTTCCGGCTTGCTGCGCCGCACGTCATCTATTGAAACAATCACCGGAAAGTGCCGCAGAAAACATACCGCC
>JAJZKJ010000261.1 GCA_021804195.1 Acidobacteriota bacterium | reverse complement strand
GCCTGACGCTGACCGACGCCAAATCCCGGCGCCTGCTCGACCGCTATCAACTCACCCTTTCCGACCTTTTCTCCGCCCCGGCCGAGACCCTGCTGGCCCGCGGACAGATTTCTCCGGCATTGACCACGGCGCTGCGGCAACTGCAGGAATCCGTGCGCGAGCCATTGACGGCGCTGGAGCGCGAACTCCAGGGCTTTGACCCCACCCTGCTCGACCCCGCCCGCGCCGCCGGCGAAAAAATCCAGCATCAGGTCGGGCAATTAACCGGAAAAATCGAGCGTTCGATCGCCCGCCGCACCGGCGATCTGCAGCGGCAGGCCCGGCATTTGGCCAACTGGCTGGCCCCGGAAAATCAGCTGCAGGAGCGCTTTCTGTGCTCCGCCGCGCTGCCCCAGCTGTTTGGCCCTGAAATCTGGGCCCAGCTCGCCCAGGGCCTGGATTTATTCCAGCCCGATCACCAGATTCTTCATCTTTAAATTTCAACTGCAACCGGCCCGCCCGTTTTAAAATGGATATTGGAGAGAAAAAAATTACCCGCAAGGAATTCGCACGTGAAAATCACACCCGGTAAACTCAAGGGCCTCAAGGCCGTGTCCGACGCGCGCGGCGTGATCGCCGCCGCCGCCATGGATCAGCGCGGCAGCCTGGAAAAATCGCTCGCCAAGGAAGCCGGCCGGCCGCTCTCGGCCGATGAGCTCCAGCGCATGATGATCGAATTCAAAGTGGCCGTGACGCGGCACCTCACCCCCCATGCCAGCGCCATCCTGCTCGACCCCGAATTCGGCCTGCCGGCCGCGCAGCAGCGGCAAAACCAGGCCGGGCTGCTGCTGGCCTACGAAAAATCCGGCTATGACAATACCCTCCCCGGCCGCCTGCCCGACCTGCTGCCCGACTATTCGGTGCGGCGGCTGAAGCAAAAAGGCGCCGACTGCGTCAAAGTGCTGCTTTACTATACCCCCGCGGAAAAACCTGAAATCAACGACCACAAGCATGCCTTCATCGAGCGCATCGGGGCCGAGTGCCGCGCCGAAGATATTCCTTTTTTCCTCGAGTTTGTCGGCTATGATCCCGCCGGCGGCGATGAAAAAGGCGTCGAGTTCGCCCGGCAAAAGCCGGCCATCGTCGCCGGCAGCATGGCCGAGTTCTCTCACGATAAATATGGCGTGGACGTGCTCAAGGTCGAAATGCCGGTCACGCTGAAGTTCGTCGAAGGGGTGAAGGCCTTCGGCGGACAAAAAGCCTATACCCGGGCGGAAGCGCTTGGGCATTTCCGCCGCGCCGCCGCGGAGGCCAAAAAGCCCTACATCTACCTCAGCGCCGGCGTCAGCAACGCGGAGTTCAATGAAAGCCTCGCGCTGGCCGCCGAAGCCGGCACCCAGTTCGCCGGAGTGCTCTGCGGCCGCGCCACCTGGAAAGACGGCATTCCGATCTATGCGAAACAGGGGCTGGCCGCCTTTGAAGCCTGGCTCCAGGATCAGGGCCGCAAAAACATCGAGGCCGTCAATCGCAGCCTGCAGGCCGCCCATCCCTGGTTTGCATTCTATGGAGCCGCCAGCGCTGCCGCCATGGCAGGCTAGCTTTTATTCACGCGGTGACGCCGCTTTTCATCCGTCCGTGAACCCGATCAAATGGTCATGGTCCCGGTTTCATCCGGGGCCATGACCGCAATTACGGCTTCAGTCCGGGAATATTCATTCGCAGCCGGTACAGGCTGGTATCGGCGGTAATATACAGCGTGCGGCGATCGCCGCCGCCCCAGGCGCAGTTGGCCATGACTTCCGGTAAATGCACAATCGCCAGCGGCTTGCCCTGGGGTGAAAAAATCCATAACCCTCCCGGTCCGGCGCTGAAAATATCGCCCGCGCGGTTCACCTTCATGCCGTCGGGAGCGCCGGGACCAGAGTGTCCGGTGGCATTGTAAAAAACTCGGCCCCGTCCCAGCGACCCGTCGGATCGCACCGGGTAGCGCATCCATAGCTCCTGGGGCGCGGTATTGTCCACATACAGATAGTGCTGGCGGGGCGAAAAGGCTATGCCATTCGGGCGGGATAGGTTCGCGATCAGCAGTTGCAGATTCCGCGGGTTGGGCGGCGAGCCCGGCCTTTGCCGCACCGCGTTGAGAATGCGGTATACCCCATTGACTTTAAGCTGCTTGCGCGGGTCGCGGTCATTTTGCATCGGCAGCCCGTACGGCGGATCGGTAAAATACAACGCCCCGTGCGGACCATACACCAGATCATTGGGGCTGTTTAATCTCCGCCCCTGATAGCGGTCGGCCAGAATCGTCCGCCGCGCGCCCGCTCCATATGACTCCAGCCGCCAGACGTCGCGCTGGGCATGTCCGGCCACCGTCAGCCGGCCCCGTGGATCCACGGTCATGCCGTTGGAGCCCGACTCCGGTCCCGGGTACTTGCCCGCGCCCAGATAGCCGCTGGGGTGCATAAAAATGCTGAATCCATGCCCGGGCCGCCATTTCATGATGCGGTTATTGCGGATATCGGCAAATAGTAAAAATCCCTCCGGCGTCCATACCGGTCCTTCCGTCCAGTTAAAGCCCGTGCCCACGCGAACCAGCCGGGCATGGCGGGGCAGTATGCGGTAACTGGCCGGCGAAAGCCGTTCAATATGAAAACCGGCCGTGACCGGCCGCGCTTGCCCGCTCACTCGAACGGCCAGCAAGGCCAGGCCCAGCACGCCGGCCGCCGCACGCAATCTCCAGCTCGCGCCGTGAAACTGCCGGACGTTCATAATTTGCATGATGGGCCCCTGTCCACTGTTCATCGTTGCGGCGTGCGGTGAGCGCAGCCGGGCCAGCAGCACGGCCGCCGTTTGCCTTCCTTCAATGCCTGGCATGCCCGCCCCACGTGTTGTTTCCGGGTCTCCGCTTTCTTCACCGAAATCACCCAGCAGATCCATTCATTGCGCGCGAGCGGAGTAATATCTTCCCATTGACTGCGCGCCGCCGCGTCCCGGGCCAGCGCGCGCAATAAATCCGGCGGCAGTTCATGGACCACCCCGGCGGAAATGTTCTGCTGCTTCACAGGGCGATTCTACCTGAAAAACGCGGCTGCATTGCTGGATGTGTTCACGACAGCGGCCCTATGCCCTGTGCTTCCAGCCCGCGGTCAGCCGCGGGAATCATCTTCCGTTTGACCTGCCGCCATTGTCCCAGCAGCCGGTCCAGCTGCCGGCTGAAATGCGCCGTCATCTCTTCGAAAGGCTGCGTGGGCGCGCCATCGCCAAAGTCAATTTCATCTTCCAGGTACTGGAGCTTGCTGTTGAGTTCAGTGGGAAAATTCAGCAACTCCTCATCGGTCTTGGCATGCGATTGATAGAGTTGGTTTTCAATGCCGGCGGCCCGCGCATCGAGCGACCGTAAAACCTTGCGCTCAGGCTTCCGGCCCGCTCCCTGCAACTGCCGCAGCAGGCCATGAATCCGCGCCCGCAGCGCCAGAATCTGGTTCACCGCTTTGTGATCTTCGCCCATCATGGCCATCACCCGGCTGGCCAGCTTGAACTGCGCCGCCAGAACGGCCTGCGGCACATTTTCCCGGGGATCGTTGCTGACGCGCAGCCGGCGGGTCAATGCCTGGCCATCCACCCGCAAGGTCGCCGTGTAGGTGCCCGGAATGGCCAGTACCCCGCGCGGCGCGCGCTCGTCATAGGCCGCGCCGGGAATCGGCGGCGGCAGCGGGTAGCGCAAATTCCACACCAGCCGGTGCTCGCCGGCGCTTGGCGGGGCGCAGGCGGGCGAAGCTTTGCGGCGGTTTCCCGTCCCTCCGGCCGCGCACGCCGGGCTGGAAAACCGCATTCCCAGCTGATGATTTCCGTCGCGGATTGAAAGCGTGACCGCATGCGCGGCATGCGCCAGATAATAGTCAATCACCGCGCCCGCCGGAGGATTTTGTCCCACCCCTGAAGCGGTCATGTTGTAGTTGCCGGCGGCATGCAGCCGTATCACCCTGGCGGGCGGAAATAAATACGCCGCCTGCCGTTGCGCGGCCGCCAGATGGCGCAGCGGCGTAATATCATCCAGCGCCCAGAGCGAGCGTCCGTGCGTGGCCGCGTACAGGGTGTTGTCCCGCTCGGCAAAATCCCGGATGCTGGCGGTGGGCAGATTCATCTGCAATGCTTGCCAGTGATTGCCCTGGTCAAAGCTCACATAGGCGCCGGTTTCCGAGCCGGCAAACAGCAGATCGGGGTCGCGATGATCCTGCCGCACCACGTGCATATACACCCCGGCCGGCAGCCCCGCCGTGATGCGCGTCCAGCTTTTGCCGTAATCGGTGGTGCGAAACAGATACGGCGCATTGTCGTTGTTGCGGTGATTGTCCGCCGCCAGATAGGCCGTGCCGGGCGCAAATCGCGAGGCCGAAATATAGGTCACCCGCGACCAGGCGGGCAGGCCGGCGGGCGTAACATTCTGCC
>JAJZKJ010000260.1 GCA_021804195.1 Acidobacteriota bacterium | reverse complement strand
ACGCCCGCCATATTTATGTTGCGGACAATCATTTCACCAATCCGGCGCAATATGCCGCGCGATCAACGTCGCCGCAAATTAACCATTGATTCCGACGGGCCGCGCCGACATTTTTCGGATAGAATTGCCTTTCTATGAACCGTACCATGCGCACAACAGACGGCCCATCGCAACCGGCCATCCGGACCTGGCTGCAATCTCTGGCGGATGACATCGCAGCCCGCAAGCGCGATCATCTGTGGAGACGCCTGCCTGAAGTCAGCAGTGCCCAGGGGCCGCGAATTTTGATTGATTCCAGCGAATATCTGCAATTCTGCACGAATAATTATCTGGGGCTTGCCGCCGATCCGCGGGTGATTGATGCGGCGCGGCATGCGATGGAGCGGTACGGATTCGGGGCCGGCGCATCGCGGCTGGTCGCCGGGTCAATGGAAACGCACCATGCTCTGGAAGCCGCATTGGCGGAATTCAAGCAGGCTCAGGCCGCTGTTCTTTTTCCCAGCGGTTATATGGCCAACATGGCGGTGTTGACGACCTTTGCCGGCAAAGCTGATCGAATCATTTCTGATAAGCTTAATCATGCCAGCCTGCTGGACGCGGCGAAATTCAGCCAGGCGGAGCACCGTGTTTTTCCACACCTTAATTACCATCGCGCCGCCAGATTATTAACCCGGCCGGCCGGTACGCGGCAAACCGCCAATCAGGCTAATGCGGCGGTTGCGGCGGCCGATGGCCCCCGCCCCAGGCAGTTTGTCGTAACCGATACGGTATTTTCCATGGATGGCGATACTGCCGATCTGCCGCAGTTGTGTGCCGCCGCTGCGGAGGCGGACGCACTGGTTGTGATTGACGAAGCCCACGCAACCGGCGTACTGGGACCGCACGGACGCGGCCTGGCGGAATTGCAGGGGGCGGAACCGGACATTGCCGTCACCGTTGGAACGCTTTCCAAAGCCCTGGGAAGCATGGGTGGCTTTGTGACTGGACCGGCGGAAGTCATAGAAGCCCTGGTGCAGCGTGCACGCAGCCTTATTTTTACGACTGCCATGCCCGCGGCATGCAGCGCCGCGGCCATGGCCGCACTGGACATTGTTCGCGGCGAACCGCAGCGGCGGCGGCGACTGCTGGCCGTATCACAACAGGTGCGGAAATCACTGGAAGAAATGGGGTTTCATTGCGGTCGATCCACAACGCCGATCATTCCGGTTCTGCTTGGCGAGGCGGCGACAGCCGTTGCGGCCGCGGAATGGCTTAAATCCAAGGGAATTTTCATCCCGGCCATTCGCCCCCCCACCGTCGGTCCGGGCACGTCGCGGCTGCGGATAAGCCTGATGGCCACGCATTCGGATGCCGACATCAATCAACTGCTGGAGCGCATGGCCGAATTGCGCCATCAATCTTTTTACATGGATGCGGCCTATAGTTAATGGATGGATATGCAGACGACATCCAACCTTTCCTCCGCAACCGCGGGAATACATCACGTGACCGCCATATGCAGTGATGCGCAACAGAACATTGATTTTTTTTGCGGCATCCTGGGGCTGCGGCTGGTAAAAATTACCGTTAATTTTGACGATCCGGGAAGTTACCACCTCTACTTCGGCGATGAGGGCGGTTCGCCAGGCTCCCTTTTAACATTTTTTGTATGGCCGGGCGCCGCTCCATCCATCTCCCCGGCGGCAATAGCCGCGGTACGACTGGCCGCTCCACGGGAATCCATGGACTTCTGGCTGGGCCGGCTGCAAAATTCGGCAGTCCCCTGCCGCAAAATCCAAAGCGTTGATGGCTCGCCGGCGATTCATGTAACGGCTCCGGACGGGTTGCATGTGGAGCTTGTAAGCGGCGCGGAATGCCGACCTCCGGCGTCCGCATTCGGCGTGATTCCCGCAGCAGCGGCGATAGGCGGAATTGCCGGCGTGGTATTCGCCAGCAGGCGCAAAGCGGAATCGGCTTTTTTATTTTCGTCGGAGCTTGGTTTGCGAGCGTGGGAGCCTTCGACCGGGGAATTACCTCAGACGGATATCCTGCTGCGCCCCAGCACCGGCTCATATCCGTGCGTGGCAGTAACGGACCGCAGCAAAGCCGCGACCGGTCATTTTGCTCCGGGCATGATACACCATGTGGCGTTCCGCGCCCGGGATGAGGCCCAGCAGGCGGCATTCCGCAACGGTCTGATCCATGCCCGCCATAACGCTACCGAGCCGTTAAACCGGGTCTATTTCCGCTCAATTTATTTTCTTGAGCCCGGAGGCGCGGTTTGCGAAATTGCCACGGATGGTCCGGGCTTTGCCGTGGATGAACCGCTGATGGAACTCGGCCGCAGGTTATGCCTGCCCCCCTGGCTGGAGGATCAGCGGCCGCAGATTCTTCAACGGCTGCCGCCGCTGAATTTTCCCGACGGCCGGAGCGGATCAGCCGTTACCTCGCGGCGAATCTAATGCAAATCGGACAAACCACCATTAAATTGCTATACTCTTCGCGTTTCGCCGGAACGGCTTTGCAGGTCGTCGGCACACTGGCAGCAGGAGCACAATATGGCAACGAACAGCGAATATCGTGCCGCCGTCTTGCAGATGCGATGCGGCGCCGATGCCCGGGAAAACCGGGAGAAAGCCGCCGGACTGATCCGTAAGGCGGCCGCCGGCGGCGCCCAGGTCATCTGCACCCAGGAATTGTTTTGCAGCGAATACTTTTGCCAGCGTGAGGCGACGGAAAACTTTGATCTCGCGGAAGAAATTCCCGGCCCAAGCACGGAAATGTTCGGCCGGCTGGCCCGCGAACTCGGCGTCGCGATCGTGATTTCCCTGTTTGAGCGACGGGCAGCCGGCCTGTACCACAACACCGCCGCGGTATTGGATGCGGATGGTTCACTGCTGGGTATCTACCGGAAAATGCACATTCCCGATGACCCGCTTTTCTATGAAAAATATTATTTCACGCCCGGTGATACCGGCTTTAAGGCATTTGACACAAAGTTCGGCCGCATCGGTGTGTTGATATGCTGGGATCAATGGTTTCCGGAGGCCGCCCGGCTGACCGCCTTGTGCGGGGCGAACCTCCTGTTTTATCCCACGGCAATCGGATGGCATCCCTCTGAAAAGGCTGAATTCGGCGCCGCCCAGGTGGATGCATGGCAGACCATTCAACGCTCGCACGCCATCGCAAATGGTGTTTATGTGGCGTCCGCCAATCGCATCGGTCACGAGGGACCGGCGGATGGCGGGCTGGAATTTTTCGGCAGTTCATTTATCGCGGATCCATTCGGCAGATTCCTCGGCAAAGCATCCGTCGATAAAGAGGAAATCCTTACCGCGGTGATTGACCCGCGGCATCTGGAAACGGTACGGCGGAACTGGCCGTTCATAAGGGACCGTAGAACCGATGCCTACGGCCCCATACTTAACAGATTCAATCATGATCGAAGTCTTACCCCGCACGGCGTCAGGCAGGCCTGAATCAACCTTCATTGAGAGCGTATTAGAATGCCCCAGCAACACCTGCAAATTCCGGATTTCCAACCCGCGGAGCAGGGCTATTCCATGCCTGCGGAATGGGAACGTCACGACGCCACCTGGCTGGCCTGGCCGCATCATGAGCCGGACTGGCCCGGAAAATTCGGCCCGGTTCCGTGGATATATGCCGACATCGTGCGGCATATTGCGTCCGCGGAACGTGTGCATCTGCTGGTGCAATCGACGGAAGCTTTGCGCAACGCCCGAAACACTTTAAAGCAATCCGCCGCCGCTTTGCCGCGCATCACATTTCATGTTCAACCGACGGATAGAATCTGGACGCGTGATTCCGGCCCCATTTTTGTCCGCTCCAATTCACGCAAGCCCCAACTCGCCGCCGTTGGCTGGCAATTTAATGGATGGGCCAAATACCGGAATTACCGCAATGACGAACATCTCCCGGGACTGGCGGCCGAAGTCCTGAAAATCCCTTTGTGCCGGCCGGTTGCCCCGGATTCCCGCGGACGCTTAAAACGCCTGGTCTTGGAGGGCGGCAGCATTGACGTGAATGGCCAAGGCTGCCTGCTGACAACTGAAGAATGCCTGCTTTCACGCATTCAGCAGCGCAATCCCGGATTCACCCAATCACAAATTGAGGCCTTTTTGTGCCACTATCTTGGCGTCCGGAAAATTCTGTGGCTGCACCGCGGAATTGCCGGAGATGATACACACGGCCATGTTGATGATACCGCGAGGTTTGCCGCACCGGGTCTTATTCTAACGTGTACCGAAGCGAACAAACGCGACGCCAACCACGCCCCGCTGCGGGAAAATTTGCGGCGTCTTAAGACCATGCGTGATCCGTCTGGAAGGCAGTTTACAATTGCTGAATTGCCCATGCCGCGGCCGGTGATTTTCCGCGGGCAGCGCCTGCCGGCAAGTTATGCAAATTTTTATATTTGCAACGCCGGTGTGCTGGTTCCGGCTTTTAAC
>JAJZKJ010000259.1 GCA_021804195.1 Acidobacteriota bacterium | reverse complement strand
TGTTGCACCAAAGCTTGGTCTGGAAATCAATAAACAGGCGACTGTTCCTGGTTTATCCCAAACGCCTCGTCGGCTGCGGCGGGGCCAGCACCAGTCTCGACGAAGGACGGATACCCCGTCTGGAGCGAAATCTACAAGCCAAGACAACTACCGCAATGACCGAAGGGGCCGACCAAATGAGAATGTTTAAGTTAACCGTCTCTGTGCTTGTTGCCTCCGCTGCGGCTGCCGCGGGCTTGGGATAAACCAGGAACAGTCGCCTGTTTATTGATTTCCAGACCAAGCTTTGGTGCAACACTTGGCAGGCCTCGAACCAATCACGTTGTTCCCGGCGGGCCGAGATACTCCACCACGTTATCCAGCGCGGCAATAGCCGTCAACAGGTCTTTTTCGTCGATGATGATCGCCACGCCTACGGGCCACGGCGGCCGTTCTCTCTCGGCGCTAAAGTCCATCCGGCCGTCGGCGAGATTACACCTTCCGCCGCTCTGTTCCACCAGCAGGCAGTGCCCGAATTTAGGTTTGGCCCTGCCCACACCGACCCTTGAGGCTTTTCAGCCGTGGGCGGTCATGTTACCGTGTTAGGCGCTTGGCGCCGCCGGGCCCTGGTGATTTGCAACCACGGCCACGGAAACGCCATTGGTACGGAGTGTGTAATGAAAACCGGGTTGGCTCTGCTGGGTTGCGGGACCGTGGGCACCGCCGTGGCGGAAATGCTGCTGACGGAAAAAAAACTTCTCCAGGAGCGCTCCGGCCAGTCTCTGGAACTCAAACATATTCTGGTGCGCAACCGTCGGCGCAAACGTGCGGTTAAGGCTCCCGCTCGGCTTTGGACCACCAACCCCGCCGACATCTGGGCGGATCCAACCGTGGATGTGGTGGTGGAACTAATCGGCGGGTTGGAGCCGGCCCGCACGCTGGCTCTAGCGGCCCTGCGGGCGGGTAAACATTTGGTAACGGCCAATAAGCATCTTTTGGCGGTGCATGGCGCGGAACTCTTCGCCGCGGCGATGAAGGCCCGTCGCGCCGTCTGTTTTGAAGCCTCCTGCGGTGGTGCCATTCCCATCATCATGGCCTTGACGCGCGGCCTGGTGGCCAACGATATTCAGAGGGTCATCGGTATTGTCAACGGAACCTGCAATTACATTCTTACCGAAATGTCCGCCTCCCAACGCACCTACGCCGAGGCCCTCGCGGAGGCTCAGGCGGCCGGCTATGCCGAAGCGGATCCCACGCTGGATGTCAACGGCACCGACAGCGCCCACAAACTCGCCATACTGGCGGCTTTGGCGTTCGGGGTGAAGGTCTCGTTTTCACACATTGATGTTAGTGGCATTCATGGCCTTCAGGATCAAGATCTTAAGTATGGCCGGGAACTGGGCTACGTGTGCAAGCTCCTGGCGATTGCCGAAAAATCAGATCATGGCATCTCGCTGCGCGTTCACCCCACCTTTCTGGGTCAAAAGCAGCTACTGGCGAATGTCAATGGAGCCTTCAACGCCATCAGCGTTTCCGGCCATGCCGCCGGTCAAACCATTTATTATGGCCGGGGGGCCGGGCCGCGCCCCACGGCCAGTGCGGTCATCGCGGATATTGTCGAGGCCTCCATGGGCACCGCGGCCATGGTTTTTGCCGGTCTGCCCCTGCTGACCCGTCGCAAATCCATGCCCATCGTTCCCACCCGCGACATTCTATCGCGCAATTACCTGCGCATGACCGCGCTGGATGTACCGGGTGTAATGCACCACATCACCGGCATTCTGGGCAAAGAAGGCATCAGCATTGCGGCCGTGGTGCAGCATGAATCCAGGGTCGGCCAATACGTGCCACTGGTGGTCATCACCCATGAGGCCCGCGATGGAGCGGTCACCCGTGCCGTAAAAAAAATCGACCGCCTTCGGTGTATTCGCGGACACACCGTCCGCATCCGCATCATGGAACCGTAAAAATTCAATGCCCCACAATGCTCTCTTAGGCTCTCTCAAGGATGCAAACATGACCATGAAATATGCCATTGTCATACCCGATGGTGCCGCGGACAGCCCGATGGCGGAACTCGGTGATCAAACCCCGTTGCAAGTGGCCAGCAAACCCAATATGGATGAAGTGGCGCGGATGGGCCGGATCGGCACTGTGCGTACCACGCCCCCGGGTTATGCCGCCGGCAGCGATGTATGCACTTTGTGTCTGCTGGGTTACAACCCCGCCGAGTATCATCCCGGACGGGCTCCGCTGGAGGCGGCGGCCATGGGGCTGGCCCTTGGGCCGCAAGACTGGGCCTTTCGCTGCAACCTCGTTACCCTCATCGATCAGGTGATGATCGATCATTCCGCGGGCCACATTGCCGATAAAGAAGCCCGCGTGCTTCTCGAGGCGGTGCGCCAGGAAGCCATGGCTCTGGTGCCGGCGATGCCGGTGGAATTTTTCCCCGGCGTAAGCTACCGCAATCTCATGGTCTATCATGGCGGAGATTTTTCCCGCCTCCAGACCACCCCTCCACACGATATTCCAGAACAACCGGTCCGCGATTACCGACCCCGCGGCGCTGGTGCGGCCGACATACTCAAAATCATGGAAGCCGGCCATCGCGTCCTGGCCCAGCATGAAGTCAACCTCGTGCGCCGCCAACTCGGCGAAAACCCCGCCACCGACATCTGGCTCTGGGGTCAGGGACACGCGGCCAATATCCCCTCGTTTAAAACCAGGTTCGGCAAAAGCGGGGCGATGATCACCGCGGTGGATCTGCTTCGGGGAATCGCCAACCTCATCGGCTGGCAAAACATTGCGGTCCCGGGCATTACCAGCTATCACGACACCGATTACGCCGCCCAGGGCCGCTACGCCTGCCAGGCCTTGGAAGAGTACGATCTGGTCTGCTGTCATGTCGAAGCTCCGGATGAAGCCAGCCATCAAGGCGACTTCGCCACCAAAATCGCCGCCATTGAAGCCATCGATAAATTTGTGGTCGGGCCTTTGCTCGAAAAGTTATCCCGGATGCCGCAATGGCGGTTGCTGATCATGCCCGACCATGCTACCCAATGCGCCACCCGCAAACACCATGACGCCGCGGTGCCTTTTGCCATGGCCGGCACCCAGCGTAAATCCGCCATCGCCCGCCCCTATACCGAAGCCGCCGCCATACAAAGCGATCTGCATATTGACCGTGGCTACGACCTGATGGATTATCTTTTAGCTGGTGCGGACCGTTGATTCGGCCACCCGCTTCCTGACCGGGATTGGGCATGATTCGGGACTGGCCACCGCGTTTACCCGCAACCCGAATAATGGCTTGCACAAGGAGTCCTCTTGAAACCTGTTAAAAAAGCCGTTATTACCGCCGCCGGCCGTGGTACGCGCCAATACCCCGCCACCTCGGTCATGCAAAAAGAAATGCTGCCGCTGGTGGACCGCGACGGCCTGACCAAGCCCGTTATTCAAATTATCGCTGAAGAAGCGCTCGATGCCGGTGTGGAACAGATATGTATTGTCGTTTCACCAGGCGATGAACATCAATTCCGACAGTATTTCCGGGCGATGGAAAAAGATCTGCTGCCCGCCTTTGCCGGAAAAGAATGGGCGATCCAGGAATCGGCCAAACTCGGCCGTATGCAGGCGGCCATGCACTTTGCGGTTCAGGAAAGCCCGCAAGGGTACGGCCACGCGGTGTTTCAGGCGGCGCAATTTGTCGGTGACGATCCTTTTTTACTGCTGCTGGGCGATCATATTTACATCAGCGGCGAACCGGAGCGCTGTGCCCAGCAGTTGATTCGCGCCTATCAGCGTGCCGGCAGCCAGGCGGTTTCCGCCGTCAAAGCCACTCCCGCCGGCCTGCTGCATCTCTTTGGTGCCATGCGCGGCGCACCGCTTAACGATGGTTCGCGGTTGCACCGGGTGGAATTGATCCAGGAAAAGCCGTCAGTGGATTTTGCCCGACGAAATCTAGTCACGCCGGGGTTGCCGCCGAACCAATACCTGTGCCACTTCGGCATGCATGTTTTTCCGCCCAGGCTCATGGAAATTCTTGGCCGGAACATTCGCGATAATCTTCGGGAAAATAATGAAATTCAACTCACCAGCGCCCAGGAAATGCTCCGTCAGGAAAGCTCTGATTATACGTGCTTTGAGGTTCTCGGAGAACGCTACGACACCGGCATTCCGTTTGGCCTGATGGAAACCCAGATTGCCTTGGCCTTGGCCGGCGTGCATCGCCAGCAGATTGTGGAAAGTCTAGCCCGACTGCTCACGCAGCAGTTGGCCAGCGTGAAGAAACAGTGAGCCTGCTCCTCCATGCGGCCCCCAAAGGATCGCGGGTATCATCCCGCGCTGCTAAGCAGCTTTGCCAGCGTTTGGTAGTCGGTTTTGCCGGTCCCTAAAACGGGAATCTGTTCGACCTGCCGCACGATGCGTATGTTGTGCAATCCGGAAAGCCCGGCCCGACCAATCGCCTGATTCACCTGCGCCCGA
>JAJZKJ010000258.1 GCA_021804195.1 Acidobacteriota bacterium | reverse complement strand
CGCGGAGATTGCGCTCGTCTTTATAGAGATAGCGCTTAAAGGCGATGGAGCGCACCAGGGCGCTGGCGGTCGCGACCATCAGGCCGAGCTTGATCAGCAGGGCAACAAGAAAAAGATACATAGCCGTTCAGAGCCGGGGCGGATGCGCCGCGGTTTTTGCAACACGCAAAGCCTGGCGCAGCGCCCGCAGATTTTGCCGCAACCGCGGCGCCGGAGCCGCCATGCCGCCCTCCGCCGCGCCGCCAAACCGGCAGGCTTCATAGACGCCGGCCAGCTCCAGATACGCCCGCCGCAGCTCGGACGGCTGAAGCTGTTCCGCCATTTCCATCGGGGTTTGCGCCGGCGCGCGCGCATAACCGGCGCTGCGCAGCCAGGCATGCGCGCGGCGCCACGACCGGATCGCCAACTGCTGGCCGGGCGTCAGAGAATGCGTTCGCGCCAGATTGCGGCGGCGGCGCAGTCCATACCCCAGGAGCGTCAGGCAGAAACCTAAAACCAGGATCACGGCCACGGTCCGGCGCGGGTGACGCGGCGCAAGCTGAATCGCAATCGGAATTTTCCGGCCCCGGCCCGTGAACTGATTCCAGACGGCGCGCAGCCAGTTCCGGCTGGCCCGCAGGCGCACGCGCCAGCCCTGCCGCAATGCGCGCGCCAGCCGCACCTGGTGGAAAAAATCGTAGTTGACCACCCAATCCTGCCAGAAAGTCTGGGCGGCGTCGAGCAGCAGCATGGCCCGCGCCCAGGGACCATGCAGGCTGGGCACGGCGCCCGGAGGGGTCGCGTCAAAGCCTACCCAGGCGCCCAGGCTGGCTCTTCCGAGCCCGGGCGTGAGCCAGGCGCGCCAGGCGGAGGCGGAAGCCAAGCCTCGAGAACCGGCCGGAGCGGGCGGGGGAAAATACGCTTCCACCCATGAATGCGCGTCTTCGCCGCGCACCAGAAATTCTCCTGAATAGCGATTATAAGGACCGGTGACAAAGCCATTCACCACGCGGGTGGGCACGCCATCGAGACGGCCCAGAATGGCCAGGGCGGAGGCAAAATACTCGCAGTCGCCGGCATGGGCGCGGAACAGAAAATTGGCCAGCGGGTCGCGGCCGCCGGGCAGGCCGGTCAGGGTGTAATGCTCATGCGCGCGCAAATAACGCTGCAGAGCCCGCATGCGATCCCAGGCATCGCGGGGCACGTGGGCGACGATGGCGCGGGCCAGGACGGGCAGGCGCGGATCCAGATGCGGGGGCAGTTGCAGATCACGGCGGCGAATCGCGGCGGGAATATGCCGGCCGGCGAGCCGCAGTTGCGCCGGCGCGGGCTGGCCAATATCGGAAACCGCGGTGTACGAGGCGCCCCCGGCGCTGGCGCCCAGGCTGGTAATCGTTTGCGTGGCATCGTCCGACAAATCGGGAAATGAAGTCAGGATCAGGCGCACGCCGGGCGCGAGAAATAACACGCCTGTGCCGAGCGGCGCCATGACAATGCGGTATTGCAGTAAACGCGAGGGCCGGCCGGGATAAAACGAAGGAGGAAATTCCACCCGTCCAAAAGCCGAGCGCAAAACGCGCGGCCGGGCGGGGTCGAACCAGCTGCGGCCGTTAAATGTCGAAAGCGCGCGGCCGCGCCAGTAGATATGCCGGGCCAGGCGGCGCATGGCCCGGCCGTGGGCGCGCGGCCCCAGCAGCCGGATGTGCAGCAGCACCTGCGGGTCGCGCTGCAGCCGGCTGACCGCGCCCAGCCGGACCTGGTTGCTGAAGCCGCTGATGCCGGTGCGGGCCAGCATGGGGTTCCAATAGCGGTAGGAAAGCCGCGGCAGAATAAAAAATAAGCCCGCCGCCAGCACCACAATGCCCGCCGCCATGGCCAGGGATATTCCGGCCAGCGAGGTGCGCAGCCGCCGGGCCGGATAGGCCGCCGCCTGCCCCGGTGCGGCCGCCTGCCCGGCGCGGAACATTTCATACGCCACAAAGGTGGCCACCAGCAGCAGAATGAAGACGACGAGAAAGAAGAAAAATCCGGCCGCGACGGTGAGCGTGGTCGCGGTCAGAATTTCCAGAAACGCCAGCACGCAAAGATAGAGATAATCGCGCGGGGCCGAGGCGGTGAACAGCTTGACCACCGCGACAAACAGCACCAGATGCGCCGTCGCGGTTAAAAAACTGCTGCCCAGCAGGTAATAATCCACCCCGTAGAAAAGGATGTAGAGCAGCGTGATGGCCGTGATCCAGTGGGCGGGAATCCGCGGCTGATAGCCGCGCCACAGAAACAGGCCCCGTAGCAGCAGCGCGCCCGCGCCCACGGCGATGATGCCGGCGCCGAAAAAACCGGTGCCGACGAGCGCGGCAAAACCCGCCGCCAGCAGCAAAAGCAGCAGCGCCTCAAAGTACAGCTTCAGGCCATCCCGCCGCGCGGCCGGCGTAAAGGAGCTGGTGCGGGCCCGCATGCTGACAGTTTACGGCTTCTGGCCGCCGTGACGTGACTTAACGGCGCTGACTTTGGCCCGCAGATCGCGCCAGAAACGGCGGCGGTCCACCCGCACGATCCAGCGGACGGAACGCCCGCCCGGAGCGGAAGAATAGCGCACGCACTGGCAGGCGAGATGGTAATGCGCGCCGCGCCGCATGCGGGTTGACGCAAAACCCAGCAGCCAGGCGGCGGTGATGGGATCCCATTCAATCCAGCTTCCGGGCGGCGCGAACTCGCGGGTGATGTGCGGATGACGGCGGATGAAGCCGGTAAACACCCCGGCCATCCAGGCGCCCAGCGGTCCCCGCCCGCCCAGCATGGCTTGCGCCCGCGCCGCGCTGAGGGTGAGATAGCGCTCGCAGATATTGGCGGCGCCGATGACGAGCGGCGCGCGGGAATGAAATATGACCCGCCAGGCATCGGGATCGTTGTTGATGTTGTATTCGCTGCCGCCCGCGGGTTCGGCTTTGAAGCCCATGGCCACAATGCGTATGCGCCGGGCCAGCCGGGGCCAGGCCAGCAGGGCCGAACCCAGATCGGTGGCGGCGCCGATTGAAACCACGGTCAGCCGGTGCGCCGGGCTGAATTTCCGCGCGGTCCGGAGCAGAAAACGCACGCCGGCGTTTTCCTGCGGCCGCGCGCCCTGCAGCGGATGCCCGGCGCCGATGAAAACCGGCGGCGCGTACGCCTGCGCGCGCCGGATCACATCGCGCGCGCAGGCCGCCGACTCGGCCGGGGTATGGCCCGGGGCATGGGTGCCGATGATCGCCAGCACGCGAATCCCGGGGCTCAGCAGCAGGTCGGCGATATCCCACTGATCGTCGGCATCCACGCCGCAATCGGTGGTGATGATGACGGCTCGCCGGCTGTGCGGGGAGGCGGCCCTGACGGCCTTTCGCCGCGGGGCCGGCGTGCGGGTCATGCCAAAACCGCTCGCACCGGCGGCCCACAGCACGATGCCGCAGACGGAAAAATACAGGGTGAGCCGAGTCGAAGTTCGCATGATTTCACGCTTTTCCGGATTTGCCGATCAGGTCGCATTGGCCTTCCAGGCGCACGCTGGCGCCCGCCCGGGCCATCTGCTCGCGATAATTTTTAAATTCCGTCTCCAGATGCTGCCAGCCTTCATCCACCATGTGCCGCAATTCCTCGCTTTGCAGCACCGCGGTCAGCGCCGCGCGGGGCGAGTTGGAGGGGACCGCGGGCATGCGTTCGGTGCGTTCGGGTTCCAGGAGCGCGGCGCGGCGATAAGCCTCATTCACCAGCATGGCGGCCTCGGTGGGATGATCGGAAGTCCAGTTGGCGCCCAGCAGGTCGTTGAGTTTCGGCTCCAGATGATCGAGCATATGATTCCAGAGCAGGCCGGAAAGGGTTTCAAAGCGGCGGTTCAGCGCCTCGATGGCCTCCATGAGCGGGCGAAAATGCTGGCGCAGCTCTTCCAGCAGCGGCTCATCAAAGCTAAAGTGCAGCGGCTCGCCCAGCCGGCCGCTGCGCTCGCGCAGCGGCAGCCAGCGCGAAGCCATCACGCCGCTGATTTCCACCAGTTCCCCGGTTTTGCCGTAGAAGCTTTCCATGCGGTGGCGCAGCCGGCGCAGCGGCCCGGACTTGAGGTCGTTTAAGTGCTCGCGGCGCAGAATCCAGTCTGCCTGCTTGCGCAGGGCATCAAAGCTGGCTTGCGCCACGCAGGCCAGCACCACCACCGCCCAGGCGGCGATGAGCGAAAAAATCGTAACCGGCCGCAGGTGCAGAAAGCGCCACGCCAGCCAATACGCCAGAGCCACATCGGCCAGGGCCAGCAGAGCGGTAAAAAACGATCGCATTGCCCTGAATTGTGGCCGGAAGCGGGAGCGTTTGCAAGGCGCCTTCCCCCGCGATGCTCTCTGCTGTCAGATGAAAAACCGCTGTTGGGTCCGGCATAAACTGGTGTACTTTACTTATTTGCCGGATGCCCAGATAGCCGGGAATCCAGGGGCTGTCAATGATCAGCGCCATCGGAATCTGGTCCATTTTTTCGC
>JAJZKJ010000257.1 GCA_021804195.1 Acidobacteriota bacterium | reverse complement strand
GAAGAATATAAACGCCAAAATTACGCCCAAAACCAGAACGAATCGAATGATCCAAACGGTTTTACGCGTTTCTAGCATGGCAGGAACAACCAGAATAGCACCCCATGCGAACGATCAATATTCCCTGTAAATATTATCCAAATTCATGCGGATTTATTGTGCCTGGATCACCCTAAAATTATCTATAAAACGCGATTTATGCCGCAGGAATTGCCTCCGCTATTCCAGCCGTTTGCCTTGCGCCGGTTGGCCGGGCAGCAAAAAGGTTTTCGGGAACGCGCCTTCGCCGCAGAGTTTGAAGGACCCAAAGTCCTTGTACCAAGGCCCGGCGGGCACGGTGGGGCATAATTCAATCCATTGGCGTAATTGGGCCAGGTCAGCCACAGTGATCGCGCGATCCCGCAACCGTTCGAGTAGATGCCGTTGCAGGGCCGGAGGAAAACGGTCCCAGGTTTCGATCGTGGCCATCAGTGACCAAAGAGCCGGCGCCCTAATTCATCACCCAGACGTTTGACCTCCACCGGGTCAGTCGCCTGCCGATAGCACTCCACCTGCGCCATGAACTCTTGCCGCTGGCGCTCTTGCTGGGAAAGGCCGGCTTCCACTAACTCGGCCAAAACCCGGCTGGTGCTTTGTGCGCGGGTCCGCGCCAGCGCCTTTACGCGCCGCACCGTCGGAACCGGCAGGGAAACCGTTTGTCGGAGAACGCCGCTGGCCGCCATGAGCCTATTATGCATCAAAATGCAGCATGTAGCATCAACATCAAATGATGGCCACAAACTCGCCATCAATTCGCCATCAAAACCGGCCGAAATTGACCGGTTTTGATGGCAAGAGAATGCGCAAAAACAAAGCAGGCAAAGGGGTTTAGGTTGTTGACCTGAAAACTGTCACGTCGGAGGTCGCGGGTTCGAGCCCCGTCGTCCCCGCCAATAAAATCCTTCCTGTCTATTGATCTCTATACCGTCTTGCCGATGTCCCCATCCCTTCCGGCCTTTTTGTGACCTCGCTCACAAATTAATGCTTGTCATGCTGGAATATTCCGGGCATAATCAGGCCGTTTACCCGTAGCTTTGGGTAAATCCGGGTAAAAGCCGCTGGCTCCCGGAATTCGCTGCTTCAAAAAGGGAGATACGATGAAAACATTGATCAGCATCAGCTACAAATTGGGCTGGGGTTTTGCCGTATTGGGCGTCATATTCCGCCTGCTGACCATGAACGGCCGGATGGATCACATCGCTGCCTCCACCAGGCTTTATCCCCGCAACTTTTTTGAAGTTGCAGCACTGTTCTTCCTGATCAGTTGCGCCAGTTACGCCTACGGCACCAATCAGGCCAAACCCACGGCTTGAGGCCGGGCATTGTGCATTCATTCTACGCGCCGCGTCGCTGCTTTTTGGGCTGAAAGCGCTCCATGAAGCGGGTATCGAAGCGGCCGGCTTGAAAATCGGAGTCGGCCAGGATGCGCTGGTGCAGCGGGATGGAGGTTTCAATGCCGGTGACCACGAACATGCCCAGCGCGCGCCGCATGCGCGCCAGGGCCTCGGGGCGGTCCACGCCGTAAGTCATCAGCTTGGCCGCCAGGGAATCGTAATAGGGCGGCATCATCGCTTCGCTGTACATGGCCGTGTCCACCCGCACACCAATGCCGCCGGGCGGATGAAAAGCCGTCACCCGGCCGGCCGATGGGGCAAAGGTGTCGGGATTTTCGGCGTTGATGCGGCATTCGATGGCGTGGCCTTGATTCAGCGTGGCGTGGTCGCGAACTTGGGCCAGAGGGCCAATCGCCGCGTCCAGCTTTTCGCCCGCCGCGATGCGAATCTGCGCCTTCACCAAATCCACCCCGCTGACCCATTCCGTGACGCCATGCTCGACCTGCAGGCGGGTGTTCATTTCTATGAACGATAAATGACCGGCATCGTCCATGAGAAATTCCATGGTGCCGGCATTGGCATAACCCACTTCGCGCAAGGCCCGGATAATGGCCGCGCCCACGTCATTCCGGGTGGCGGCGGAGAGGGCGAGTGAGGGCGTTTCTTCGATCAATTTCTGGTGCCGGCGCTGAATGGTGCATTCTCGTTCGCCCAGGTGCATGATCTGGCCATGCTCGTCGCCCAGCACCTGAAATTCAATATGGCGCGGGCGCTCGATAAATTTTTCCAGATATAGGTCGCCGTTGCCGAAGGCGGCGGCGGCTTCGGTGCGCGCGGCGGCAAAGGCCGCGGCCAACTCTGTTTCGGTGCGGACGATGCGCATGCCGCGTCCGCCTCCGCCGTTGGCAGCCTTGAGTATCACCGGATAACCGATTTCCGCGGCCACCGTCTGGGCCTGGGTTTCGTCCTCAACCGCGCCCTCCGATCCGGGCAAAATCGGCAGTCCCAGCCGCTTGGCCGCCGCCCGCGCCCCCTGCTTCTCGCCCATCAATCGGATCACCTCGGGCCGGGGGCCGATGAACTTCACCCGGCAGGTTTCGCAGACCTCCGCAAAGCCGGCATTTTCCGATAAAAAGCCGTAGCCGGGATGGATGGCGTCCACGTTGGTGATTTCCGCGGCGCTGATGACGGCGGGGATATTCAGGTAACTGTCTGCCGAACGGTGCGGCCCGATGCAGACGGCCTCATCGGCGAAGCGCACGTGCAGACTGTAGCGGTCAGCCTCGGAATAGACCGCGACCGTGGCGATGCCCAGCTCTTTGCAGGCGCAGATGACGCGCAGCGCGATTTCGCCGCGGTTGGCAATAAGAATTTTTTTAAACATCGTGCGGATCAGTTGCCGGCTCAGGGCCGGATGGCAAACAATGGCTGCCCATACTCAACCGGCTGCCCGGCCTTGACCAGTCGCCGGACAATGATGCCCGCGACCTCTGCTTCGATTTCATTCATCAGTTTCATGGCTTCCACGATGCACAGCACCTGGCCGGGCTGCACCCGGTCGCCCTCCTGCACAAATTCCGGCGCGTCGGGCGCGGGCGCGGCATAAAAGGTGCCCACGATGGGCGAGCGCACATAGACCCAGCCTTCTTCCGGTGCGGCCGCCGCGGCGGGAGCCGCTGTCGCGGCCGGAGCGGGCGCGGCGGCGGTGGGTGCGGAAGCGGCTGGCCCGCTCCCCGCCGCATAAATCGCCGGACCGGCCCCGCGCCGGATGCGTATGCGCAGATCGCCCTGTTCCAGCTCAAACTCCTCGACCTGTTTTTCGATCAGGGTGTCAATGAGCCGGCGGATCGAATCAAAATCCATCGGGGAGGAAGATTGGGGGTCGTTTTTGGGCAAGTTCAAAGCTCCAGCAATTCTTTGGGCGTAGGGGTCAGAATCTCGGCCCCGCCGTCGGTCACATGCACCATGTCTTCAATGCGCACTCCGCCCCAGCCGGGCAGGTAAACGCCAGGCTCTATGGTAATCACATTTCCCGTTTCCAGCACCGGGGGTGGCTGATCCCGGCGCGTCCACTGGCCGAGACGGGGATTTTCGTGTATCTCCAGTCCCACTCCATGACCGGTGGAATGAACAAAATACCGCAGGAGTTTATGTTTGCGCAAGACCCGCCGTGCCGCCGCGTCCACGGCGGGCGCCGAAACGCCGGGACGCACGGCGGCGATGGCCGCCAGTTGCGCCTCCAGCACCGCGCGGTAAACCTCGCGCGCCCGGGCCGAGGGCCTGCCCACAGCCACGGTGCGGGTCATATCGCTGGCATAGCCTTCGCGCCAGACCCCGTAGTCGAGCACCACCAGATCGCCGCGCCGCAGCGCTTGTGCGGAAGCGCGGGCGTGGGGCAGCGCGCCGCGCGCGCCCGCGGCCACGATGGGTTCAAACGAACAGCCGTCGCCGCCCGCCCGCCGCAGCTCAAATTCAATGCGGGCCGCCACGGCGCGTTCGCTCTTGCCCGGCTGGATTTCTTTCAGCAGCCGGAGCCAGATGCCTGAGGCGAGTTGCGCCGCCCGGCGCAGGCGGGCAATTTCATCCGGAGTTTTGCGGGCTCGCTGCTGTTCTATCCAGCCCGTGGTGGGCAACAGCCGGTTCTTCCATTCTTTGCCGCCCAGCGCCGACGCCGCGGCCAGGGTCAGGTTGGGCGCCTCCACCCCGATGCGCCGCACACGCCCCAGCCGGTGTGCCGCTGCGGCATAGAGTCCGGTGTTGCCGGTAATATGAACCTGCGCCCCCCGCACTTCGAGACGCGCCTGTTCGCGGTAGCGGCCGTCGGTATAAAAATGGGCTTCTTCCGGCTGCACCAGCAGCAGGCCCGCCGAACCGGTAAAGCCGGTCAGGTAGCGCAGGTTGGGCAAATGCAGCGACGCGAAAGCGCCGAGCTTTTCCCTCCGCATGCGTTCGCGCAATGCCGCCAGGCGTTTAGTGAATTCCATGCGCGGCCGCCTCGACGGATGCTGCCTGCTCCCGGGGCGCGTAACGCACGCGCACGTAATCTTCCAGAATGGTGATGAACTCATTCACCAGGCCTTCGCCGCGCAGGGTGCGCAGCAGCTTGCCATCC
>JAJZKJ010000256.1 GCA_021804195.1 Acidobacteriota bacterium | reverse complement strand
GGCCAGACCGCCCCGGGCGGTCTGGCCGGCAAGATCAGTCGTTAACCAGAAAAATTTACCAGCGCACCACGGGCACGGCCGCGATATGCCGGCTGGAATCGCCCACCGCCAGGCCATATGAACCTGGGGGCACGCGCCAGCTTCGGGTGTGTACATCAAAGTAGGCAAAGTCCCGCCAGTGCAGCCGCAGATGCACCTGCTTCGTCTGGCCTGGCGCCAGCTCCACCCTCTGGAAAGCGCGTAATTGCTGAAAAGTGCGCCGCACCCGGCTATGCAAGGGCCGCACATAAAGTTGCACCACGTCGGCTCCCGCGCGTTGTCCGGTATTGGTGATGCTCGCCGTCACATGCAAAATCCGCTTCCGGCCCCGGCCGACACTGGATACCTGGACTTTGGGCGCGATCCGGAAGCTGGTATAGGAGAGCCCGAACCCGAAGGGATAGCGCGGTGAGATGTGCCTGGAGTCATACCAGCGATAGCCGACATAGATGCCTTCGGCAAAATGCACGTGATCGTCATGGCCGGGATAATGCCCGTAGGCCGGCGCGTCTTTCCAATGCTTTTCGAAGCTGTCGGGCAGGTGGCCACTGGGGTTGATCTTGCCGAACAGAATTCCGGCAATTGCCGTGTTGCCGTTTTCTCCGGGATACCAGGCATAAAGCACCCCGGCGACCTTGTGGATCCAGCGGCTCATAGCCACATTGGCGCCGGCATCAATCACCACGATGGTATGCGGGTTTAAACCGCCGACCTCGGCCAGATAGCGGTCCTGGTGGCCGGGCATATGAAAATTGCGGTCCCAGCCTTCGCCCTCGCGCGGTCCCATGGCGGCGATGACCGCTCCCGCATGCTGAATCTCGCTCTGCTGGGCCGCGGTCAACAACTCCGCCGGCAATTTGGCTTTGGGTGTGCGATGCCGCCACCAGAAACGCACGCTTTGCAGCTTTATGGGGTAGGGAATATAGCTGACCTTCACGCCCGGCCCCGCCGCTTTGCGCACCGCGGCCAGCAGGCTGACGGGGTGAATGTTCGGCTTGACCAGCGCGCTGCCCGCGCCGCCGGTAATGGCCGGGGTGGCATCCGGTCCGACCACCACGATGGAGCCCACGCTCTGCGCCAGCGGCAGCACGCCGCCGCGATTTTTCAGCAGCACCGCCGCCTGGCTTTCCACTTGTTCCGCGACCGCCGCGCTGGTCGGGTCCACCAGGGGAATGCTGGCCAGCTTTTGTTTGCGGCCGATAAAATGCATGGCCACCATTTCGCGCAGCAATCGCAGCACGTGCCGGTTGAGCGTGGCCACCGTGAGCTGGCCGTTTTTCAGCCGCGCCATGATTTTTTGAGCGCTGAAATGCTTATCGGACGGCATCTCCAGATCCAGGCCGTTATTCAAGGCCAGCGCCGTGCTGTGGGTCGCGCCCCAGTCGGACATGACGACGCCCTTGTAATGCCAGCGATGGCGCAGCGTGTTGATCAGCAAAAACCGGTTGTCGCTGGAATAGGCGCCATTCACGCGGTTATAGGCGGCCATGATGTTCATCGTCCCGCCCTGCTTGACCGCGGCGCGGAACGGGGCCAGGTAAATTTCTTCCAGGGCGCGCAGGCCAATGATGGAGTTGACGCTGCCGCGATGGTATTCCTGCTCATTGCCGGCGTAATGCTTGGCGCAGGCCGCCACCCGCATGGACTGCAGGCCGCGAATCCAGGCCGCGGCCATGGTCCCGGCCAGATGCGGGTCTTCGCCCAGATATTCAAAGTTGCGCCCGCACTGCGGCTCGCGCGTAATATCCATCCCCGGACCCAGAATAATGTTGACGCCACGGGCGCGTGAGTCGCGGCCGATCGCATGTCCTTCCCGGTAGGCCATGCCCGGATTCCAGGTTGCGGCCAGCGCCACAGATGCCGGATAAGCGGTGGAAGGCCCCCACACCCGCACCCCCACGGAGGCATCGCTCATCTTGAGTGCCGGTATGCCCAGCCGCGGAATCGCGTGCGTGAACATACTCTTGTGCCCCGAGAGCATGCTGATCTTTTCCGCCAGTGTCATCTGGCGCAGCAGTTGCTCCGCCCGGGCATTCACGCGCGGCGAATTCAGGCTGGCATGGGGATGTGCGGCCTGGGGGCGCGGCCGCGCCGCCCAGGCGGGAATCGCGGCCAGACTCAGGACGGCAATGGGCATCCAGGTGAATCGCCGCATCGGGCGGGAGAAATTTTGTGGGCGGTGAAATATGCGCATTTTTAAGTTCCTGAATCCATTCAGTGTAAGTTGTGCGTGGCGCCTAGCCGGGCCGGCGCAAAATCACACCATGGGAACATAACGAATCCCTGCCGGTCAAGATTCGCTGCCACCGCTTCCGCGTGATCATGCTTAGGATGATTCTCTTTTTGCCCCCCTTGCGGGGGGATGGATTTTCGCCCAATCTCCAGCTAAGGTATTAGTTTGCTCCGTGGCATCAATGCCGCGGAAATATTGTGAACCATGGGATTTGGGCGCAATCTTCAATATGCATGGCGGCAGTGGCGGGCCCGGCCGGGCCTGCTGTTCGTGGTCGTCTTCACCCTGGGGTTGGGTATTGGCTGCACCAGTTCGATCTTCGGGGTTCTGGACGCCATGCTGCTGCGCCCCTTGCCGTTTTATCACTCCCGCGAATTGGTCGCGATCAAGGAAGTTCTGTTGCCCGTGCCCGGCGGGGCGCAACAGGTCCAGAACTCCTTCATGGCCGGGCCTGATTTTCTGGCCTGGCGCCGCCAGCAGAAATCGTTTTCCGCCATGGCGATTTATGTTCCGCGGGTCTTTGATGTCGGCCGCGGAGCCAATGCGGAGCGCATCGGCTCCGCTCGCGTCAGCGGGCAATTCTTTAAAACTTTAGGCGTGCCGCCCCTGCGGGGGCGGGTATTGCGCCCCGCGGACGGCGTTCCCGGCCATACTCATCGCGCCGTTCTCAGCTACGGTTTCTGGCAGTCGCATTATGGCGGCCGTGCGGGCATGATCGGCCGCATCATTCATTTAGATGATCTGCCCTATCGCGTGGTCGGCATCATGCCGCCTTACCGCGGCTATCCCCAGTACGCCCAGCTTTGGATTCCCCTGAATCATCAATCCAAATTGCTGCATGGGGTGGGAGACCACGATTTCCTCTGCCTGGGCCGGCTGCGGCCCGGGGTGACGGTGGCGGCCGCGAACCTGGAAATGGAAGCCCTGGCGCGGGACCGCACCCGCCAGCATCCTCACGCCAATGCCAATATCGGAGCCCGGGTCATATCTCTGCGCCGGGAATTGTCCGGGCATGTGCATAGCGAAATCTGGCTGCTGATCGTTTCAGTCGGCATCATTCTGCTCATTACCTGCGCCAATGCCGGCAGTCTCTTGCTCGGCCGCAGTCTGGCCCGCAGTAAGGAATTGGCCATCCGCATGAGTCTCGGCGCCCGCCTCCGCGAACTGGCCGGGCAATGGCTGGCGGAAAGTTTTCTGCTCGCCGGGTTGGGCGCCGGGGCCAGTTTGCTGGTCGCTTATGCCGCCTTCCATCTGCTGCGCGCCAGTCGTCTGGTTCCCGCTTTTTTTGCCGCCCACATCGGGCTGAATGTGCCGTTTCTGGTCTTCAGCCTGTTGTTGACCTTGCTGGTGACTTTTGCCATGGCCAGCCTGCCTTTGCTGGCGCTGCTGCGTCTGCGGCCCAATGCCTTGCTCAATGAAACCGCTGGCCGCGGCCTTATCGGCGGTCCGCGCCGCATCCATCGTCTGATCGTGGCGGGCGAGCTGGCTTTGCTGATCGTGCTGCTCGGACAGACCGCTTTGCTGGTGCGCAGCTTTCGCGCCCTCGAACACGTCCCGCTCGGTTTTCGGTCGCGCCATCTGCTGATATTCGAAACCGAGCTGCCGCAGTTGAAATATATGCACAAAGCCCCGGTGCTGGCCATATATGAGCGCATGGTGCGGCGGCTCAATCATGTTCCAGGCGTGAAGAGCGCGGCCTTGTGCTACATTTTGCCGCCGCATTATGTCGGAGCGTCCAGCATCGTGGTGCGCGGCCGGCCGGTGGATGAATATAACAATGGCCCCTGGGTTTTTCGCGCCGTCACTACGCCCGGCTATTTCCGCACCCTCGGTATTTCGCGCATGCGGGGGCGGGCTTTCACCTGGAGCGACCGCGCCGGGACCCAGCCGGTGGCCGTCATCAATCAGGCGATGGCGAAATTCTTCTGGCCGGGGCAAAATCCGCTCGGTCAGCAGGTGCAGATTTACGATTTTCCCGCGATTTGGTGGACCATCGTGGGCGAAGTGGCGAATGTTCCTGACAATGGCCTGCGCCACCGTCCGCAGCCGGAAATCTATCTGCCCGAAATGCAGGGCTATCTCGGTTTTACCGCCAGTTCCGTGGCGCTGCGCACTCGGGGCGCTCCCCTGAGCGTGTTGCCCGCCGCGCGGTCCGTCATTCAATCCCATCATCCCGATATGCCGGTATTCCGGGTGCGGACCATGAGCGCCAGCCTCCGCCATGCG
>JAJZKJ010000255.1 GCA_021804195.1 Acidobacteriota bacterium | reverse complement strand
ACTCCTCCTTGAATCAACACTTATCCTGATCCACCGTCCATGGTGGATCATCCAACCTCAATTATAGCAAATCTTGCCCGCGTAAAGTGTCACGCACCCGCCCCGTGAGCTGCGCCAGCATCGCATTTGCATTTGTGCCCGCTTCAACGTAACATTATTTTTTGTTACTGAGGAAAGCCTCAACCCCGCACCTCCTGTTGCCCCGGCGTTTTTTACACTCCGTTGCCTTTAAGTGCCTTTGAGATACCCCGGTATTTGCAGGCGCACCGGCAAAAACCTCCGGCTCGCCTGCGGCACAACGCCGCACGCCGGCGGCTTGGTCATCTGCGGCCCATGGGTATTGCGCCCGGCCCGCAGGATGTTGCCAACCGCAAGGCGCGATATAATTTTTACAGGTTTTTCGGAGAGCCTGCATTGGCTGACAGTTTTAAGAACATCATTGTAAATCATCTGGCTGCAGAAGCCGGCGGCCCGGTGGCCATTGCCGAGCTGCGGCGGCGCATCAATCCCACCCGTGAAGAAGCCGCCGCGTTTGACCAGGCCATTGACGAGCTTATTCGTCAGGGCCGCGTAATACCCGGCGACTCGGGCGCTGCCATTGAGCTGCCCTCCCGTCAGGATGAGTTTGCGGGCATTTTTCATTCAACAACGCGCGGCTTTGGTTTTGTAACCCCGCTTAAGCTCGATGGCCGCGATGATATTTTTATCCCCGCGCAAGACACCGCCGGCTCGCTCAACGGCGACGTGGTATTGGTGAGGCTCGTGGCCGCCGGCAAACGCGACGACCGCGGACGCTCAACCGCGGGCCGCGTGGTGGATATTTTGCGCCGGGCCAGCAACCGCAGCGTGGGCACATTAGCCCAGGAACTTAACGCGTGGGTCGTTATTCCCGATGGCAACGTACACAAAGCCCCCATTGTGGTGCACGACCCGGGCGCCAAAAGCGCCGCCATCGGCGACAAGGTTGTGGTGGAACTTCTGCGATTTGCAGCCCCCGGCAAACCGGCCGAAGGCGTTATCATTGAAGTGCTCGGCCCGCGCGGCGAGCCGGAGGTTGAACTTGCCAGCATCATTCACCAGTTTGAATTGCCGGGCGAATTTCCACCCGAAGCGCTGGAGCAGGCGCGGCAGGCGGCGTTGCAGTTTGAACCCGCCGCCGCAGGCCAGCGCGAAGACCTCACCGGCGAATTGATCGTAACCATAGACCCCGACGACGCCCGCGACTTTGACGATGCCATCAGCCTGCGGCCGCTGCTCGACGACAGCGACTCTGCCGCCGACGTGGAAGAGCTGCTCGGCCCGGAACTTTCGCAGCGGCCCGGCCCCGCCGCCTGGGAACTCGGCGTGCACATTGCCGACGTGGCCCATTTTGTGCCGGTCGAATCGCCGCTCGATATGGAAGCACGCCGCCGGGGCAACAGCATTTATTTTCCGCGGCAGGTTATTCCCATGCTGCCCGAACTGCTCTCCAATGGCGTCTGTTCGCTTCAGCAAGACCAGCCCAGACTTACCAAAAGCGCTTTTATTCGCTACGACCGCCATGGCCGGGTGGTGGGCGCCCGATTTGCCAACACGGTTATTCGCTCGGCGCGCCGTCTGACCTACCGCGATGCGCAGGCCCTTATTGACGACGCCCGCGGCCATGGCCGGCCCTACAGCAAGGGCCTGCTCGATTCGCCGCCCAATCCAAACGTGCCGAAAGTGCCCGGGCCGGTGCGCGATCTTCTGGTAAATATGGATAAACTGGCGAAGGTTATTCAGCGGCGGCGCCTCGCCCAGGGCATGATTGTGCTGGACCTGCCCGAAGTTGAACTCATCATGGACCCCGACGGCCGCGTCATAGACGCCCGCCCCGAAGACGACTCGTTTACCCATAAAATTATCGAAATGTTCATGGTTGAAGCCAACGAGGCGGTGGCACGCTTTTTAACCGACAAGGGTCTTTCGGTGCTGCGGCGCATTCACCCCGAGCCTGACATGGAAGTTTCAGACCAGGTGCGGCGCTTCATGGCGGCATCCGGCAAGAAAACGCCGCGCACCCTCGATCGCCGCATGATTCAAGAACTGCTCGACAGCGTGCGGGGTACGCCGGTGGCCTACGCGGTGCACCTTTCGGTGCTCAAAACCTTTACCACCGCCGAATATTCGCCTGAAGCGATGGGCCATTACGCCCTGGCCAGCGACAACTACGCACATTTTACCTCGCCCATTCGGCGCTATGCCGACCTTGTTATTCACCGCTGTCTTGATTCGCTGATTGCCCAGGAACATGGGCCTGCGGGTGCTGGGGGCACGCGCCGCAAAAAGCCGGCCCGCTCCAGGCCGCCGCAGTGCGACAACGTGGCCCCATCCGCCATGGAAACATGCCTGCTGATGCCGCAAACCCTGGGCAACGTGCCCGATCATATAACACTGCAAAAACTTTCGCGGCATTTGTCGTTTACCGAGCGCCGGGCACAAAATGCTGAACGCGAACTGCGGCAGGTAAAAGTGCTTGAACTGCTTTCGCAGCACATCGGCGACACGGTGGACGGCGTAATTACCGGTGTAAATAACTTTGGCGTATTTGTGCAGTCCAGCCGCTTTTTGGTCGAAGGCATGGTTCGCGTTTCAGACCTGCCGCCGGATTATTGGATGTTTGACGACCGCACCGGCTGCCTTCGCGGGCAGCGCACAGGCCGCAAAATCGCCCTGGGCGATCCGGTGCGTGTGCAGATTATGGCCATCAATGTACCCACCCGACGTATGGATTTACTGCTGCTCGAGCACGGCTCGGTGCGCGGCGGCAAGCCGGCGCTTAAACCCGTGATGCCCCGGCGCGACCCCAAGAGTCTCGCCGCCAGCAAGGTATCACGCGAAAAATGGCGGCCCGGCGGCGAGCTGCAACCGCGCAGCCGACAGGGCGGCCAGAGCGGCAAAGGCGAACGAACGCGCAGCGGCCCCGCAGACCAGCGCGGCCCGCGGGGCCAACGGGGGCGACGGGGCCGCCAGCGCCGCGGACGCTAACCCCACACGCACGCAGAGGCAACGACTATGCTACAGCACCTTTCGCACCGTAACCTAACTGGCGCCGCCGCCATGGCGGCTCTACTCCTTGCCCTGCCCGGCTGTTCGCACAGCACCGCGGCCCAACGCAATGCCGCCCGTGAACAGGTTTGGCAGACCATTGCCCGCGATGAAGGCGAATTGCCACCGGCCCCGGCAACACCCATGCACTACACCATCACGCCCGGCAATAACCCGCCGCCGCCCCATAATGTCGCCACGCCCGACAATTGGGTCGGCGGATTTGGGCCACCAGGCATGCGATAGAGTAAAGATTGCCAAAAACCTCCGTCGGCGAAATATTTGGGAACCATAACCAATCGGCAGCGTCTAAAACTATGAGTGCAAGTAGCATAAGCACCGATGCATCGCCCGCACCCGACAACCCGGGCGTACCGGCCGATGCGCCGGTCGCCCTGCTGGCACAACAGGACGCCCACGCGATGGATGTATTTGTCAGGCAGCATCAAGACCGGCTTTACTCGGCAGTGCTGCGCATGGTCGCCAACCGCGACGATGCCGCCGACATCGTCCAGGACACCTTGGCCAAAGCCATCGAAAATATCCGCGGGTTTGCCGGCCAATCGTCGCTGTACACCTGGGTCTTTCGCATTGCCGTCAATGAGGCCCTCACGCATTTGCGCCGGCGCAAACTGCGCCTCACGCAATCGCTGCCCGACGCAAGTTCAACCGGCATGAGTGATGGGACCGACAACCCCGCCGACACCGCCGCCAACCGGCTGGACTATCAGCATGCGCTGACCGCATTGGCCCGCCTGAGCGATGAGCATCGCCTGCTGATTGTGCTGCGCGACATAGACGGATCCGACTACCAGCAAATTGCCGCGGTTACGGGTTTGCCGGTCGGCACGGTTAAGTCGCGGCTATTTCGCGCCCGGCTGGCGCTGCGCCAGGCCATGACCGTTCACGCCCATCAACCACATGCGGAGGCCGCCGATGAGCCAGCCTGATTTTATTTTTGATGAGGCGACCGAACACGCACTGCTGGCGTATGTTGAGGGCATCGCATCACCGCAACAGCATGCGGCCGTAGAGCAACTGCTGCGCCACGATGCCAGGCTCGCGGCAATGGTTGCCGAAATGCGGGCCGATCGGCAGAAGCTCACATCGCTGCCATCCGTCAAAGCGCCCGCAAAACTCGCCGCGCAGGTGGCTCAACAGGTAACGGCCAACGCCGAGCAACGGCGCCGGCGACCGCACTGGCTGGACACCACAGCCATCAGCCTGATTGCCGCCACACTGCTGGTGATATGTTTACCCCTGGCCTTGCTGCAAACCGCGCCGCAAAGCACGTTGCCGGGGCAGCCGAAGCGCGTAGCGCTGCTAAACAAACCGTTGATTGTTGCAGCCCCGCGGCTGGCATTAAATGCCGCCGCACAACATCGCTCGCTCAATCAGTTGCAGCAAACGCCTCCGGCGCAGGCGGCAGCGCGCGT
>JAJZKJ010000254.1 GCA_021804195.1 Acidobacteriota bacterium | reverse complement strand
TAACCGGCGTTATTTTCTGGAAATGGTGCCCCGCCTGCTGGATAAAGCCCGGCGCGAACGCTTTTGCGTCACAATCCTGCTGTTTGATATTGATGATTTCAAGCAATACAACGATCAGTTCGGTCATGCCGCCGGCGACGCAATCATCCGGGAAGTCATCGGCCTGCTGCGGCACTGCACGCGCAATCAGGACTTGGTGGCCCGTATCGGCGGTGATGAATTCGCCGTCGTATTCTGGGATCAGGGCGCCCTGCGCCAGCCCGACTCACAGCATCCCCGCAGCGTTTTGAATATCGCACAGCGATTCCGCAAGGCAGTCGCGGAACATCCCTGGAATGCCGACGGCGGTCCCATTGCCGGGCGGCTTAGCATCAGCGGCGGACTGGCGACATTCCCCTGGGACGCCGCGGATCTTGCGCAGTTGATGGCTGTTGCCGACGGCGAACTGATGCGTGCCAAATCCATGGGTAAAAATGCCATTGTGCTGGCCGGCCCCGGCGAAATTCCCGGACAGGAAACCTGACCGCCGACAGCCATTTCCGGCCGCGGCAACCGCGCCCATCAGGGCCTTTTCATTCGCCGCCCGCCGCGGAATTGATTCCACGGTTTAATTTTGCGGCTTAATCCACCGGAACATCCGTTTTCATCACTTCGCCCAGCAGCACCGTGGCAAAACAGCCGGCCGGAAGAGTAAAAGTCAGTTCCAGAAGCGGTCCAAGATCATCCGTACCCGAATGCAGCGCCAATTCCGAGGGGAAAAATCGCATCGCGCGGCGCGATCCCTTCGATTTCTCCGCCCGCGGGCCATGAAAGTCCTGTGGCGTAATCCCCGCCGCAGCCAGCACGGCGTTTTCCAATTCCGCGCTGCGCCCATCCGGCTCGGTCATGCGATAGCCGAACATCGGGCCGGACGGCGATATTTCATGGGCATCGCAGCGCGGCTGCTCTTTGGCGGCATCTTCAGCGGAATTTCCCACGCGGAATACCGCGCCCACATCATGCTTCCACGCCAGATCACCCGGATAAATAACGGCCATATCGGCCAAACGCCCGGCCAGTGTTTCATTAAACAGATGCGCCTGCAGCGCGCTGATCAGCAATCGTTTCAGCCGGATATCCACCAGTCGCAGGGCTTGGTCAAATTTTTTGGGATTCCGCGCCAACATGCTCAGAACCCGCCTTTCCTCCCGCAAATGCCCCGGCCAATGCGTAAAAGCCTGCTCCAGCTGGCCGTTGGCAAACAGGCGGCGAGCTTCCAGCACCCCGCCATGGTCAACATCCGGATCCGGATCGCCAAGCCACCGATTTAAAAACTCCTCACTCCTTCCGCGGATCAGTGACAACCCCAGCAGATGATTATCTCCGCGCATGCCGAAACGCTGCGGACCGAAAAAATTCGGCACCCCGGTGACGGAAAGCTTTTCCAGCACGCCGGCGGCGATCCTGCCCGCATCCGCAACCGATCCACCGGCCACGGCCCATTGGTCATTGCGCAATTTGATGATGAATTTATTGCCGGCCAGATGGCCCACCTTCAACTTGTTTTGATGCCGGGTAACCTGCACAATGTTGATTTGCGGCAACTTCAGCTCCGCCACACGCGTATGCGATTCATGCTCTACGGAAAATGTCTGCCGGGCCAGCGCTTGTGTATCCTTAAGGCCGGCATAACCGATCTCCATGGCCCGGCGGCCCAATGCCCGGGCTATCACATTCACCGCCGAAAGCGTGGAAATACCGCGCTTTTCAATGGTAAAGTAAACGTGATTGCCCTGTCCGCTGGGAGCATAAAGTGGAATCTCCTGAACGATGAAATCTTCCACACGGGTTTTGATGCGCCCGCCCGTGCCCGGCATACCGGCCGTGAGATAGGGAATTGTCATAGTGGCTCCGTCGTACCGTTCGGCCGCGGCTGCTCCGGCAGCTTCGCGGCAAAGCGGAGCAGTTTACCGGTTTTTCCGTCTCTTTGCCCCTCAACCCGTCATCGGCTCGTTCGGCCGGCAATGCGCTTCCCGCCTGCAGAATATATAGTTCCAGGTATTGGCCTGCCGGCGTATTTCAGACCGGAAAAAATCGTGCAACATTTAAAGCATCAACCGCCTTTGCCGCACCGGCCGAAATAAAGCGTCTATTGACTTATTTTACGCTTTCCGATAAATTAACTGCTGTTCCGCCACTGGAACATCAAATACGGTTTGGTGCGGTCCTGCCGCACGGGCAATTTTGATGGAGCTGTCCCATGGCTAAAGCGAGCAGTCAAAAATTCATCGCCCGCAATCGAGCGCCCCGTGTCCAAATTGAATATGATCTTGAGCTGTATGGCTCGGAAAAGAAAATTAATCTGCCGTTCGTCATGGGCGTGATGGCGGATCTTTCCGGCAATCCTGCTGAAGCACTGCCCAATGTGGAACAGCGGAAATTCCTTGAAATCGACGTGGACAACTTTGATGAACGCATGAAAGCCGCCAAACCGCGCGTGGCTTTTCAGGTTGCCAACAAGCTTTCCGGCGAAGGCAGCATGGCCGTTGAACTGACCTTTGAAAACATGGATGACTTTTCGCCCGCCGCCGTGGCCCGCAAGGTTGAACCGCTCCGCAAACTGCTGGAAGCCCGCACGCAGTTGTCCAATCTGCTGACTTATATGGATGGAAAATCCAATGCCGAAGAGTTGCTGGGCAAGGCGCTTAAGGACCCCGCCCTGCTGCAGGCGCTCGCCGCGGCGCCCAAACCAGAGCCATAAGAACAGCGCAATCCATTGCGTTTGATCTGATTCAAAAATCACAGGAGGCCACCCCATGGCAGACCCAGCACAAGCTCAATCTGCGGCAACGCCGGCCGGCGCCGCCGTTGAACTCGGCGAATTTGACGCCCTGTTGAAAAAAGAGTTTCGCCCCAAGACGGACGGCGTGGCCGAGCAGATCAAAAACGCGGTCCAAACCCTTGCCCAGCAGGCCTTGGCGGGTACCGCTCTGATTTCCGATGATGTGGTGCGGTCCATTGAAGCCATTATTGCCCAGCTTGACGCCAAACTTTCCGAGCAGGTCAATGAAATCATCCATCATGAAGCCTTCCGGTCCCTGGAAGGAACCTGGCGGGGCCTGCACCATTTCGGTTAATGGATCAATAAACATGAACAATAATCCCCTAGATTTTTCGTCAATCGCTTCCCATAAGAGGCCCGATTGCCGGCGGATTTGCGGCGTCATTCGCGGATACGACAATTACCGCTGGTTACCGGGCCTGGGCCCCATTGAATTGGCTGATTAATTTGTAAATAATCTGCCGATAGAGATGCTGTCGGGTTCCGTCGCATGAGGCGGTGGCAATTCGCTCTCATGTCTATTGATCCGGACGGAAGGCCCGGCTGCGGCCGGAGCCTTGACACCGGACCAGGATGGAGTCCAGTAAGGGTTTGTCCGATCGGACCAGTGCCGTTTCACCCGCCCGCCGTGAAAAAAGGGTATGTGAAACAAATGGCGGAGTCCGGCGTTAAAATCCGCGGCGGCGACCGCCGCAGGTTATGCGGCTGTGGAATTCGTGGTTTTTCCACAGACAGCCTTTTCAGCGGACCGGTTTCATGAGAGAATACGTGTGTAGTCTCTATGCGGACCGCTCGAATCGAGCTGGCAACGGAATTCCACTCTTGGGTCTTTAGCGGCATGGAAGCAAAAGCATATAAATATCCGATAAAGGATGTTGCAACGAGGACCAGCGAGCAATGGTCTACGAGAGAGAGGTGCATCGTGCCAGGTTTTGATCCATTTGACACTCCGGGAGGGCAGGAATCCGTCCCCGGTGCAGACATTTTCCGTCGCCCCGGCGGCGCGGAAAATCGCGAGGAACCTCCGCGATCACCCGCCAAATCGCCGTTTGAAGGCGCCAAGCCCGCGCCGGCAAAGGCCGGACGCCCTGCAAAAGGCGCTTCGGTAAAACCGCCGGAATCGGACGCGGCTGGACCGGAGGCGACTGCCCCGACCGCTGCGCCGGAACCGGAAAATTCCGGTGATGAGCAGAGCGCAATGAATGCGGAATCCGCCACGCTGAAGCTTCCGGCATCCGCCCAGATGCGGATGGTGGAGGATATTTTGCGCGGCGCCAACGCGGCCAATACCGGCCTGTCATTACTGCAGGAAAATTTGCGATGGCCCGGCCAGTTGCGGTTTGAACCAACCACCAGCCCGGATGGCCCCCGGATGGAAACCGACCCGGGCACCGCCGTGCGCCTTACCGCCGGCGATCATAATTTCGGCAATCTTGTGCTCGACTGCCCATCGGCAAGTTCACGCGTTTCAGAACAATTGCGGCAATCCGGCCTGTGGCTTTCAACAATGCTGGCCATGGCCCGCCAGCACCAGATGCTGCGCCGCCTCGCTGATACAGATGAGCTTTCCGGCGCCTTTAACCGGCGTTATTTTCTGGAAATGGTGCCCCGCCTGCTGGATAAAGCCCGGCGCGAACGCTTTTGCGTCACAATCCTGCTGTTTGATATTGATGATTTCAAGCAATACAACGATCAGTTCGGTCAT
>JAJZKJ010000253.1 GCA_021804195.1 Acidobacteriota bacterium | reverse complement strand
CTCTATGCGCCAGCTGCGCCGCGGCGGGGCGGGGTCAAGCTCATGACCATCCACCGGGCCAAGGGACTGGAATTTGATTATGTAATTCTGCCTCAGTTGCATCGCGCGCCCCAAAGAGATTCCCCCGACCCGCTGCAGGCGCAATACGTGACCGTACACTCCGAAGAATTGCCGCTGCTGGCTGTCAAGCTGGACCGCGATTCTGCGATTAAAGAGCCTCACTATGAATATCTCAAACGGCTGCGCCGCCAGCAGGTATATGAAGAAAATAAACGCGTGCTGTATGTGGCCGCGACGCGGGCGCGCAAGCAATTGCTGTTGTTCGCGCAAATTGCGATTAAGGAAGAAGATGGCAAGATGACCGCCTGTGAGCCAGCCGGCAGTTCCCTGTTTTCCCTGCTCTGGAAAAAATACGGCAGCGAATGCAAATCCCGGGCTCTTATCTGGAACATGGCCCACAACAAAACCGCCCATGATATTACGGAAAATGAAACGTCCGGCCGTTTACCGCGGCGATTACCCCGGGAGTGGAGTTTGCCCGAACCTCCGCCGGCATTGGTCACGGCGCGGCAGGATACTCCGAGTGAAACCAAGCCCAGCTTTGACTGGGCGGGGGAAGCGGTGCGCCAGGCCGGAACCGTGGCCCATCGCTGGCTCAGGGTGATCCAGGAAGAAGGAGTGGAAACCTGGAATGCGGAACGACTTCAACAACTGCGTCCGCGCCTGGAAGGCGAGTTAAGAGAAGCGGGAGTGGCTGCAACGGATATTCCCCAGGCCCTCCGCCTGGTGCAAACCGCGCTGGCCAACACGCTGGCCGATGAGCGCGGCCGCTGGGTGCTGGCGCGGCACGAAGCCGATCACTGCGAATGGGAATTGGGTGGGCTGGAAGATGGTGAGTTGCATCAGATTCGTCCCGATCGTTGTTTTATCGAAAATGGCCGGCGCTGGATTGTGGACTACAAACTCAGCCAGCATGGCGGAGGAGAGATGCGTGGGTTTATAGAGGAACAGAAACGGCGCTACCTTCCCCAACTGCTCCGATACGCGCGCTGGGTGCGGGAGCTTGGACCGGAACCCGTGCATATAGGGATATATTTCCCGCTTTTCAGCGTATTCGAAACCATGGATTTACCCGATGCAATCCACCGGGGTTGACAATTTCCCGATGGTCTCAATTACACTACCGTTAGAGTTTCCCGAAACTGGAAACTGGGCAACCCCTTAAAAGGGGGGTTGTGGATTTCTGTGCAAAAAACAATAATGAGTCGCAAGTCAGTCACCAACGCGGTTGAGATCAATCAACACGGGGTCAAGCTTCGCACATAAAACGGACGGAGGGGCAGCCTTGAAGTTGAGCATGGCGGAATCCGATTGGGGCAAGCTATTTACACCGCGAGAATGCCAGGTGATCGCGGAAGTATGCAAGGCCAAAAGCATTGAGGATATTGCCGAAGATATTGGCATCAGCAAGCACACCGTCAAGGAGTATTTAAAGGAGATTTACTACAAGGCCCAGGTGCATTCGGCCCGGGAATTAATGCTGAAATATTATGAGCCGCCGCAAATGCGCATTCTGGCGCAGCGCCGGGAATTCAACCGTGATCTGCTGATTTCACTGGAGACGCTGAATCAATCTGGCAGTCTGCATGCGATGGTGAAGGCACTGTGCGCGGGCTCGGTGAAAACCGCCTTTGCCGACTGGAGCGAGCTCTATCGCGTGATTCAGGAATCGCCCTTGACCATTGCCGCCTGGGGCGACGGCGAAAATCTTTTGCAGCTGCCTTCGAGCTTGTTCAAAACGGTTCTGGCCAGCGGGTTCGGCCTGGCCCAGGGCGGGGAATGGAAAGCCGAGAGCAAATTCTGGAATAACCTGGGCTGCAAAGGCGCCATGATGGCGGTGCGTATGAAGCTGGGACAGCACCTCTGTATTCTGGCGGTCAGCAAACCGAAAGCCGGAACCTTCGACCATTTAGGCCTGGCGACTTTGGGGCTGCTGGCCCGCACCGCCGAACAGCACGCCCGCCGCCTGCTTCCGTCCTCCCATCCACACCGGCGCCGCGGCCGGGAAGCCCTTCTGGTGGACTGGCCGTCCCAGGACTCCAGGCCGGTTTTGGTGGCAGACTAATATTCATGTCCAGCCACTCCGCGCGGCTTACCCCGGCTGATTAAGCTGATTTCTGATCTGGTTCACTCGCTATGCCACTGCTCCAGCGCAACTCTGTCTATCGCCAGGTGATTTCTTTATCTGCCCTCCTGTTGGGGCTGCTGTGTCCGCTGTCCGGCCAATGGATTCCGCTGAATCCAGTGCGCAAGGTGGTAAAAATCCCGCGCGGCATCGTGGTTACGCAGGCCGCCGGGGCGCTGCGCATCGTTTTCGACACGGCGCGGATTGCCCACGTCCAGTACTCGCCGACAGGGAATTTTCAGCGGCATAAAAATTACGTGGTCCTGCCCCAGCACTGGACGCCGGTCAAGTGGCGGCTGCGGCAGAACCGCAAAGCGGTTATTCTGGCCTCCGCCCGGCTCAGCCTGATTCTGAACCGCAAATCGGGCAGTCTGATGTTCACGGCTCCGGGCCATGCCCCGCTCTATATGGATAACGCCCGAGTCATGAAACCGGCGCGGATTCAGGGCCGGGCCACCTGGCATGTGCTCGACTATGCCGGCATTTATGGATCCACGGAGAGTTTGTACGGCCTGGGCCAGCATCAGGCGGGGGTCTGGGATTATCACGGCGAGTCGGTGAAGCTGACCCAGGGCAACACCAACATTGCCATCCCCATGCTGGTCTCGAGCCGCGGCTACGGCATTTTCTGGAACAGCTCCTCGCCCACCTGGTTCAACAACCGGCTGACGCATGCGATGTATTGGCGATCGCTCGAAGGCAATGTGCTCGATTATTACTTTTTTTATGGGCCGCGCCTGCACCGTGTGGTTGCCGATTACCGCCGGCTGACGGGACAGGCGCCCCTGCTGGGGCGCTGGGCCTATGGACTGTGGCAGTCAAAAAACCGCTACAACTCGCAAGCCGAACTGCTGCATATCGCCGCCAAGTACCGCCGTCTGAAGATTCCGGTGGATAACCTGGTGCAGGACTGGTTCTGGTGGAACAACATGGGTTCCTTCCAGTTCAATGCCCATTATCCCCATCCGGCGGCGATGATGCGCCAGCTCCACCGGGAACATTTCCACGTAATGATCTCGGTGTGGCCGTACTTTTACCCCGGCTCGCGGGTGTACGACACGATGAAAAAAAATGGCTGGCTGCTGGCGTCGGCCATCGCGCCCTCTTATTTCAAGGCGGGCATGTCGCTGTACGACCCGACCAGCCGCGCGGCCCGGCACTATTATTGGGACCAGATCAACCAGGCGCTGTTCCGGCGGGGATTTGATGCCTGGTGGCTGGATGACGATGAGCCGGGCAGCCGCACCCGCACGCTGCTCTGGCATCTCCGGCTCGCCATCGGCAGCGGCGCCCGCTATGCCAATCTTTACCCGCTGATGCAGGTGCGGGGCGTCTATGACGGCCAGCGGCGAACCAGCCGGAAGCGGGTATTTATTCTGTCCCGCTCGGCCTTTGCCGGCAGCCAGCGCTACGCGGCGGTGGCCTGGTCGGGAGATGTGCTGAGCGACTGGCTGGCCTTTCAGCGGCAGATTCCGGCGGGGTTGAACTATTCCATTTCCGGATTGCCCTATTGGACGACCGACATCGGCGGATTTTTCCTGGGCCATCCCGATTCACCCGCCTATCGCAAGCTCTTTGTGCGCTGGTTCGAATACGGCGTGTTTTGTCCCATCCTGCGCGTGCATGGCACGCGGGTGCCCAACCATAACGAACTCTGGTCCTACGGCCGCGCGGCGCAGACGATTCTGACGAAATATGACCGGCTGCGCTATCGCCTGCTGCCGTATATCTACTCTGAAGCCTGGCGGGTGACGCGGCACGCGGGCAGCCTGATGCGGCCGCTGGTGATGGACTTCCGGCACGATGCCATTGCACGGCGCACGGGAAATGAATTTCTCTTTGGCCCGTCGCTGCTGGTCAGCCCGGTAACGGAGCCCGATGTGAAACAGTGGACGGTTTATCTGCCCCAGGCACGTTGGTACAACTTCTGGACCGGAAAGCGCCGCACCGGCGGTCATTTCATCGTGACCCGAACCAACCTGGCGACGGAACCGGTTTATGTGCGGGCGGGCGCCATTGTCCCCCTGGGACCGGAATTGCAGTACGCCAGCCAAAAACCGGAAAACCCGATCGAGTTACGCATCTATACCGGGGCCAACGGCCATTTCAATCTATATAACGACAATGGCATTACTTATGCCTATGAACATGGCGCGCATGAAACGATTCCCATCCGGTGGAATCAGGCCAGCCGCACGTTAACCATCGGCGCGCGCCGGGGCAGCTATCCGGGCATGCCGCAAAAGCAGATTTTTCACGTCGTCTGGGTGCGCCCCGGCCATGGGGTGGGAGAAGCGGTGACTCGCCATCCGGATCAAACCATTCAGTACGACGGAAAACCGGTGAGCGTGCGG
>JAJZKJ010000252.1 GCA_021804195.1 Acidobacteriota bacterium | reverse complement strand
GGGTTATTGATAACTTCCGCACGGAATGCGGACCGCGCGATCCGCTCGTTGCGCCGCGCGATATATATCCCGGCCTTGTTCACCCGCGGACCAAATCCCCGCAATAAAGGTTGCTTGAGTTCCAGGCCCAGATCGGCGGTGTGCGAAGGGTTGATGTCCGGCGGCAGGCTCGCCGAGGTGTGAAAATCCTGATAATTATCCGAACCGGTCAGCGACACGGTGCCGCCGGTGGGGAGAAGTGTTTTCACTCCAACCTGCGAATTAACCTGATCCTCATTGTTGATGCCGATGGGGGAAGGCGCTCCCAGGGTTTGCGGATACGGCGTGGGTTGATCCAGGTGCTGGTATTGGATGCCGCCGACGAAAGCGGGATCAAATGCCGCCTCGGCGGCGATAACCCGGGCCTCGGAAATCGCCGGAATGTAGGCTTGTATTTTGATGGAAAGATTGTGCCGCATGGCGTCGGCAATCGCCTGCCGCAGGGTCATGCGTACGAGCGAGCGGCTGGCCGCCGGGGCGGTGGCGCCGCGTCCCGGTTGCGTACCGGCCGGCACGACCCCATTCACATTCGGCGCTGCGCCGCGCGGAGTTGACTTATTCCCGGTGGAGGGAACCATCTCCCGCACGCCCTGATCCACCGGCATCATGGCCGGATGGGTCAGCAACTGACCGTCCGACAGGTCGTGCAGGAGAACACTGTCGGCAAAGCCCGCCCCAGACGGTTCACCGCCGCCCGAGCCGAAAGGCAAGGTGCAGGCGGGAATGGCGCCGCAAAGCGCCAGGGCGATGATCAACACCAGCCTGCGGCGTTTGACCGAAGACCGGGCCGGGCCGGCGCGGGAAGACGTATCCGGGCGCGGCGGGCGGCGGCCGGGGGATTGTTGTTGTCGATCCAAGATCGTCATGGCGTGGAAAATCTCACGTAAGTGTTCACGAGGAATCAACCGCCAAGGCGCCAAGACCGCCAAGAGAAGCGGACAGGACGATTCTCTTAATACCATCTTTAAGCAGCGGTACATGGAAGTTTATCAATAACCCGAGAGGCAAATTCATGGCTTGGAGATACGACATCACCTGCGCCGTATGAATCGGGACCAGTGCCTCGACGGCTTTCAACTCCATCACCAAACACCCATTCACCAAAAAGTCCAGTCGGCCTTCGCCGACCGCATACCCCTTATAATCCACCGCTAATTCCTTCTGCTGTTCAAAGGGAATATTACGTAGTCGAAGCTCCACCGCCAGCGCCTCCTCATAGACGCTTTCCAGATAACCCGGTCCCAAGACCCGATGCACCTCGATCGCCGCACCAATGACCTCATGTGCCAGCTTATCAATCTTGGCGCCGGGTTCTTGTCTCATGCGGGTCGATCCTTGGCGTTCTTGGCGGTTCATCTTATAAATATACCTGTTCACAGACAAAAAGTATCAAAAGCAAGGAGGCGGCCGGGGGATTGTTGTTGTCGATCAAAGATCGTCATAGCGTGGAAATCTCACGTAAGTGTTCACGAGGAACCAACCGCCAAGACGCCAAGAACGCCAAGAGAAGCGGACAGGACGATTCTCTTAATACCATCTTGTCTCATGCGGGTCGATCCTTGGCGTTCTTGGCGGTTCATCTTATAAATATACCTGTGCACGGGCAAAAAGTATCAAAAGCAAGGGGGCGTACAGAGGATTGTTGTTGTCGATCCAAGATTGTCATGGCGTGGACCATCTCACAACCAGAGTTTCATGCGGATCCAGTTAATCAGGCCGCGGGTCCACATCCAGATATAGCGGCGTCGCCCGGCGTCAATGCGAGCGGTGCCCTGCATTCCGGGGCGGAACCAGGCCGGCGGATGCGCCAGCACCGCCCGGACGCGGAAGATATTCTGCTTATGTTTGACCATCGCCAGCGGATCAATGTGTGTGACCGTCAGGGAGATTTTATCCGCCGGATACGACGCCGTGGCCAGGCTGCCCTTTTGGCCGGCTTTCACATATAGAATATCTTCATCGTGGACATTGATTCGCGCCAGCAGCGGCCGGATAGGCGCAACCCGGAACAGCACATCGCCGAGGTGGACCGGCGCTCCGATGCGGCGTAACAGATTACCCGTGAGCACCACGCCGGAAATCGGCGATTTAATGGCCGCGTGGGCGATCTGGCGGCGCAAAAGCCTGATCTTTGCCGCCGCGCCGTTCATGGAATCATCCGCAATCTGCATATCGGCGATTTTTCCCCGGGCCTGCGCCACCTGGGCCTGTTTGGCGTAGGCGGCGAACTGCGCTTGCGCCGCGGCCAATTGGTCGCGCAGTTTGGCGGTATGCAGTCCGGCCAGCACCGTCCTGTGGGCGATGATGCGATCTCCCGGGCGCACCAGTACCGCTTTGATGTAGCCGTCAAATGGCGCGACAATTTGCGCCTGTCGCACGGGTTCCAGCGTGAACGGCGCGATAATGTGGAACGTGCCTCTGGCGAAAAACGCCCACGCCAGAAAAACAGCGCCGGCGATGGCGGCGGCCTTGATCCAGGTATGGGTGGGGCCGAGCAGTTTGGCCAGAATGCCGCGCCAGTTACGCGCCCAGCGCGCCCCGAACCAGCGATCATGTTCATACAGGTCCATCAGACGGGGCGTCAGCAAGTCCGCGGCGGTTCGCAACGGCGCCAATTCCGCGGCGGTCACGTTGCGGCCCGGTTCAAATTCCAGCATCAGCACGCCCACGCATCCATCGCGCCGCAGCGGCAAGGCGTAGAGAGTTCCCGTGCCGTATGTGGAAACCATTTTTGCCGCGCAGCGGGTGATGACGTTGCCCGCGGCCGGAGCGGGGAAAAGTATATCCGCATCCTGATCGAGGCACTCCTCCATCGCCTCTTCCATGTCGCGCACCAGTTGCATTTTCCGTAGAATGCGTTCGGTCTGGCTCATGGCCATGACATAAACGGCCCGCCCGCGGAGAATTCCAAGGGACACGCGCCGCGCTTTGCAGCGAACCGCCAGGAGATTGCAAATCGCCATCGCCAGCGCGATAAACCGGGTCAGGCCGGCGGTTTCAATAGCCAGTTCCATGGCGAGGCTTAACTGCGCCAATTGGGCATTCGCCTCGTCCAGCCGGGCGCGCACATCCGTCCACTGCTGTTGGGGTATCAGCACCTGAACGGAGCTGACGGGGCTGGGGACTTCCACGCTCATCGTTGCGTTCTCTCCCCCGCTTGCGCCGGCAATTTTTCCGCGACGGTAGACCCCGATCCGTGTTTGTTGGTCATTGAGGCCGCCGCCTGCCTGAATGTAACCCGCACCTGCTGGCCGGCGGGGACATGATTTTTATTGTTCAATCGGATCTCCACCATCAGCGTGTTGCTGGCGGAATCCGCAACCTGGGCGATCCAGATAACCCGGCCCCGGGAGGCCTCGCCGGCGGCGGGCGCCACCAGCGCCCGTTGGCCGATGCGTAAGCCCATTGCCGTGGGCAGGGGCGCCGGAACGAAAATTCTTAACCGGTCCACTTGTACAAGTTGCAGGACCTTGGCGAACGCATTAACAGATTTACCGGCATCTATAAATCGATCTTCAATTACTCCATGAAATGGCGCCCGCATGCGCCGCCGCTGCACCGCCAGCTTGGCGGCCCGCCAGGCGAGTTGATCATGCTGATGTTTGAGTTCCGCCAGTTGGAGGCTCAATTTGTCAATCGTTACTTTCAATTTCGCCCGCTGAACCTCAAACACCGTGGCCGCGTTCCGGCTGGCGGCCCATTGGGTTCTTTTCAGCGCCACCTGATCCTGGGCCAGTTCCGCCCGCGCCGCCTGGATCCGCAGCGTGCTCTCGGCGGTGAGTTTGGCGAGTTGTGCCGCTATTTTCTGCTGCGGGTCATTTTCCTCCGCCAGCAACTGCCCCGCTTTGACCACCTGCCCGCGATGCGCCAGAATCCGCGCCACCCGCCCCGGCCGGCTGAAGGAAAGATTGACATCCCTCCACGGCTTGGCGACCGCGGGATAGGACGCGGTTGTGTTCGCCCGCGCCATACCGCCGGAAGCGCAAAACGCCCCCAGGACGCCGCCGACCACAATTGCGGCGCAGCCGTCCCCGGCTGTGAAAGGAGCGCAAAGCATTGCGAGGATTCCACCAGTCACAATCTTGCGTATGAACATGTCGGAATCCACCTTGGAATAAATGGCACGCCCCGGTCTTGCCCAACTCCGCCTTCTCGACTTATTCCCGCACTCTCACCAGATGCGCTCCACGTGGTATTGTTCGAGCCGTGGATCCGCGCTAACGATGGCAATCTGTTCCGCCAACGCCTGGGCAGCCAGTAAGCGGTCGAAGGGATCCAGCAACATCTTCACGCGATATACGCCCCGAAGTCCCGCAGATGCTCATCATCCTCCTGCACAACCACCAGCATCCCTTTGCAATTTCCGGCCCGCCGCGGGCGATGGCCGATGCTGGGCCGCAAACGGGCCACGGGCGCGTTGTTTTCAGTGAGAACGATTTCCTCATCCCGGCCCAGCGAGTGAATGATCGCGGATAACCTTGCGGCAGCCTGTTCAACTGTAATCA
>JAJZKJ010000251.1 GCA_021804195.1 Acidobacteriota bacterium | reverse complement strand
CCTATTGGCCGCAGGTGGTGCCGCCGGCCCTGAACCGGGCGCGGTTTATGAACCTGCGGCTGTTACACCACAACTATCGCGTCATCGTGCTGCGCCGTTTGCCGGTGCTGGATAAAGAAGCGCATCTGCCGCACCCATTGCCGCGGTTGACGGTCTATTATGCGGCCCCGCTCTCGCCGCTCCTGGCGCAGGTGGAAAACTTCGCGCTCTATATCGCCGTGCCCAGCGGGCTGCTGCTCTTGCTCGCCGCCGGGCTTACGGTTTGGGGCATTCGGCGCGGTCTCGGACCCTTACGCGGCCTGGCCCACGAGGCGGCCGCGATCAGCGACCGTAATTGGAGTTTTCATCCCGCTCCCGAGGCCGTGGCCACGGCGGAGCTGACGCCGTTGATCGCCGCGCTCGAGGCCATGCTGGAGCGCCTGCACGGCTCCTTTCTGCGCCAGAAGCAATTTTTGAGCGATGCCGCGCATGAGCTGAAAACTCCCGTGACTATTCTCAAAACCACGCTGCAATCGCTGCTGCAGAAGCCGCGGGAAGCGGATGAATACCGGCAGGGCATGGAGCAATCGCTGGAAGATCTGGACCGGCTGCAGGCGCTATTGGAGCGCATGCTGCGCCTGGCGCGCGTCGAACAGCTCTCCGCGCCCGCCGCGCCGCGCCCCGCACCGGTGAACCTGAAAGCAACCTGCGCCGCGGCGGTGGCCCGCATCGCCGGCTGGGCGGCCACGCGCGGCATTCAAATCACCCAGGATGATTCTGACGGCTTCCAGGTCGCCGCCGACGCCGACGATCTGGAGCAGCTTTGGCTCAATCTGCTGGAAAACGCGGTGAAATTCACCCCCGAAGGAGGCTTGATCCGCATTTCACTCCAGTCCCCGCGGCCCGGGTGGGTTCGTGTCAGTGTTGAAGATACGGGTCCCGGCATTGCGGCCTGTGATCTGGAGCGAATCTTCGACCGCTTTTACCGCAGTGAGCCTTCACGCGACCGCCAGACCGGCGGCTTTGGGTTGGGACTGGCGATTGCGCGCGGCGTCGCGGAGGCCGCGGGAGGAAAAATTTATGCCCAAAACCGTCCCACCGGCGGCGCCTCTCTCAATGTTGAACTGCCGCTGAGCTGAATGATGAGATTCAATTTACGGCAGCAAAACTTTCCAACCCTCGGGCAATACATCGAAGATCACCGGCGTAAAGCCTTTGGGTTCGCCATCCAGTTCGAGCGGCGCCGGCTCACCCTCTAATTCCAGAACTCCAGCCCTCACCCATTGCGCCCATTGCGTGGACGGGGCGTGAATTTCACGGGTGGGATTGATGGAGAGCCAGCGGCGGCGCGCGCCGCGGTCATGGAGCAGCCAGATGGCGGGTTCGCCATACGGCCGGTCCCAGCCAAAGGGAAAGCCGCCGGCATAATGATCGGTGAGGGCAAAGACCGCATCCAGCACCGCCGCCGATCCGGGCTGCTGATACGCATCCTGCCAACCCGCCCGCATCACCGCGAAACGGTAGCGGCCCAGACCCAGCATGGCCATCCAGGCATACCCGCGCCGGCCCCAGCGCTTGTAGCGGCTGCGCTCGACCGCATGCACCACCCAGCCATCGTAGCCGGCGCTGGCCAGAGCCACAAAATAATCGGTAATCGTCTGCCCCAACGCTCCCTGGCGGCGCGCTCGTCCCAATGGCAGCGTGGCCGGACGTCCCAGAGCCAGATGTTTCGCCGCACCCACCGGATCCAGCGGCACATTCCATTGCCGCGCCAGAACATTCGCAGTGCCACCAGAAAGAATCCCGATGGCGGGCGCATGGTCCCCGTACTCCACCAGCGCGCCGGCCGCCTGGGCCAGCGTTCCGTCACCCCCGCAGATCCATAATCCTTCAAGCTTCAATTCCGCCGCTTGCCGCGCCAGCGCAGCGGCATCATGCCGCCCCGGCGTGGACTTTAATTCCAATTCCCAGCCGTGGGCGGCGAGCACCTGGGCTGCCTGCTCGACTTGCTTTTTCCGCCGTCGCTTGCCACCGCCCGAGCGCGGGTTCCAGATCAGCCAGCCTCGCCTCATATCATCATTCTGGTTTGCGAGCGAGTCCATCCCCCCCCAATAGGGGAATTGACATCTCGTCATCGCACAATTAGTCTCGCCCCGATGGCAATTCCGGGCGCTATTTGTCCGCCTGCGGCCCGGATTCCCTGGAACCGAAGTATATGACAGAACTCAAGTCCACCGATGAAATTCAAGCCTTATGGCTGGGGTTAATGCTTACGCCCGGCCTGGGCCCGCGCGGCATAGAACGATTATTGGAATATTTCAGCCGCATTGAAGCCATCTACTCCGCCTCGCTCACCGAACTGGAGCACTGCCAGATCGCACCCGCCGCGGCTCAATATCTTCATCATGGCCGCGCCCGCGAAGAGGGCGAACGCGAGTTGGCCAGGACCAAGGCCGCGAATGCAATGATCCTGCTGCGCTCACAGCCGGAATATCCCGAATTGTTGCGGCAAATTACCGATGCGCCATTTTTGCTTTATGTGCGCGGGTCGTTGGCGGCTTTAAGCTTGCCGGGCATTGCCCTGGTCGGCACCCGCCGCCCCACTCCCTATGGCAAACTGATGGCCGAGCGGCTGGGCCGCGACCTAGCGCGTCATGGACTGGCGATTATCAGCGGCCTGGCTCGGGGCATTGATGCCATCGGCCATCAGGGCTGTCTGGAAGGGCAAGGCACCGCAGTGGCTGTGCTCGGAACCGGCGTGGATAAAATTTATCCGCGCGAAAACACCCACCTGGCAGATCAAATTCTGGCTCAAAACGGAGCGCTGATCTCGGAGTTTGCCCTGGGAACCCCGGCCACGCCTCAGAACTTCCCCCTCCGCAATCGCATCATCAGCGGCTTGAGCCTGGGTGTATTAGTGATCGAAGGCGGAGAATTCAGCGGCTCCCGCATCACCAGCCGGCTCGCTCTGGAACAAAACCGCGAGGTTTATGCCATTCCCGGGCTGGTTACGGAAAAAAAGAGCTGGCTGCCCAATTCCCTGCTGCGCGATGGCGCCCGGCTGGTTCGTGAAGCCGTGGATCTCATCGAAGACCTTCCCGCCTGGGTTCGGCCGCTGCTGGTTGAACTCTCCGACACCCCCTCCGATCCGGCTCACGACGGCCCGGCCGCACAACTGAATCTTTCCGGTCGTGCTATCCTCGACCGGCTGCGGTTTGACGCCGCTATACAGCTAGACGAACTGCAGGCCAGCCTGAGCGAACCCATGCCGGTGCCCGAGCTGCTGACTCTTTTACTGGAATTGGAAATGGGCGGCTGGGTGAAACAGCTTCCCGGGCAAAACTATGTGAAAATTCAATAGCTTAGCGCTGGCCACCGGCCCGGCTGGTGACAGAGTATTTCAGCCGATTTGAATCGTTTTGCCCCGTTCGGCCATCCGATGGAAGGTTCAGGTCAGGCCAACCGGGCGAAAGGCTTGTGATACGCTCCGATAAAGAAGCGGCTCCGCGCCGCTGGCTGACTTGCATTCAGATTGAAGCTCCATGGCAAAATCCATAGTCATTGTTGAATCGCCGTCCAAGGCGAAGACGATCACCAAGTATCTCGGCCCTGGCTACGACGTGCTGGCCTCTCTCGGGCATATCAAGGATCTGCCCAAGCGCGACCTGGGCGTGGACATTGAAAACCGCTTCGAGCCCACCTATACCGTGATCCCCGGCAAGGAAAAGGTGCTGGCGCAGCTTAAAAAATCAGCTCAAAAGGCCAAGGCCATCTATCTGGCAGCCGATCCGGACCGGGAAGGCGAGGCCATCTGTAAACATCTGGCCGATGAGCTTTCCGACGGCACAGCTAAACCCGTACAGCGGGTCATGTTTAACGAAATCACCAAGCGCGGCGTGCAGGAAGGCTTTGCCCACCCCACCCAGATTGACCAGGCATTGGTGGATGCCCAGCAGGCCCGGCGCGTCCTGGACCGTCTGGTGGGTTACCAGATTTCTCCCTTGCTCTGGGACCGTGTGCGGCGCGGCATTTCCGCCGGCCGGGTTCAAACCGTAGCGCTGCGCCTGGTGGTCGAGCGGGAACGCGAAGTGCGCGCCTTCGTCAAGCGCGAGTACTGGACGCTCGATGCCCATCTTTCCGCCGGGAAACCCCCTTACTTCGATGCCCGCCTGACCCGGCGCCTGCAGGCGGACGGCACGCCGGAAAAAGACGAACTGGCCGTCGCTGATGGTGAAACCGCTGAAAAGCTGCGCGCCGCGCTCGAGTCGGCCCGCTATCAAGTGGCTTCCGTACAGACCCGCGAACGCCGGCGCAATCCGCCTCCGCCTTTTATCACCAGCAAACTGCAGCAGGACGCCGGACGCAAGCTCCGCTTCAGTGTCAAGCGCACCATGATGCTGGCCCAGCGCCTGTATGAAGGCATTGAGCTGGGCTCCGAAGGCCTCACCGGCCTGATTACCTATATGCGCACCGATTCCACCCGGGTATCGGGCGATGCGCTGGAAGAAGTGCGCGATTATCTGCGCCAGAACTTCGGGCAAGAGTACCTGCCCGAAAAGCCCAATTTTCATGCC
>JAJZKJ010000250.1 GCA_021804195.1 Acidobacteriota bacterium | reverse complement strand
CCAAGCTTTTTGCTTCCCGCGCCGCCGAGCATATCGCCTCGCAAGCCGTGGAAGTTCTGGGCGGCCTGGGTTTTACCCGCGACGCGGGAGTGGAAAAGCTCTATCGCGACGCTAAAATCGGCGCCATCTACGAAGGCACGACGAATATGCAGCTCCAGACCATCGCCAAAGCCGTCCTGCGCGACCCATGCTGAGTTCTTCGCACTCATCCCGCATCCGAAAAAACTTGTTGCGCTGGTACGACCGGAATCACCGTGTTCTGCCCTGGCGCGCGCCCGAGTTGCGCGGCAATGCCTACGCCACCTGGGTCTCTGAAATCATGCTGCAGCAGACCCGCGTCGCGGTCGTCGTCCCCTATTTCCAGCGTTTTCTGGCCCGTTTTCCCAGCCTTTCCTCCCTGGCTCGCGCTCCTCTCTCCGAAGTGTTGCGGCACTGGAGCGGTCTTGGCTATTACCGCCGCGCCCGCCAGCTTCATGCCGGCGCCCAGTGGCTGCTGACGCAGGCGAATGGCGAGTTTCCCCGCGATTTTGCCGCCGCGCTGCAAATTCCCGGCGTGGGCCGCTACACCGCCGGCGCCGTGCTCAGCATCGCCTATGGCCAGGCCTTCCCCGCCGTGGATGGCAACGTGCGGCGGGTTCTGCAGCGGCTGTCCGGCCGCTCCCTGTCTCCGGCCCGGCTGGAAGCCGAGGCGCAAAAATTACTTTCTCCGCGCCGCCCGGGCGATTTCAACCAGGCTCTGATGGAATTGGGCGCGCTCATCTGCCTGCCCGCCCGCCCGCAATGTCCCGTCTGCCCGCTCCGCCGTCTTTGCCGCTATAAGCTCGGCGCCCGCAAACGCCCTGGCGCCTCGCCGCCGCGTTCTCCCGCGGCGCCGGTTTTCGAACCGCTGAACTTGCACTACGGGCTGCTGCAAAATCGCGGCCGTATTTGGCTGACCCAGCGTCCATCCACCGCGGACTGGATGCCGGAATTATGGGAATTGCCGGCCATAACCGACGGCGCCCCGCACCCGGTGCTGTTGCGGCTGCGCCACTCGATCACCCGGTATCGCATGGATGCCCGCGTCTATGCCGCCACCCGCCGCCAGCTGCTTCAGCCCGCGCCCGGCGCCTGGTTTCTGCCCGCCGAGGCCGCCACGCTTCCGCTCACCGGCCTGACCCGCAAAATTCTCCGTCGTTTGCTGATTCTCAAGCCGGATTAAACCGCTTCCGCTGCGCCGCCAGCCGCATCCATTTTGCGCAGCTTATTCAACAGCGATTTATAGCTGATGCCCAGCCGGTGCGCCGCTTGCCGCCGGTTCCAGCGCGTGCTTTCCAGCACCCGCAACATGACTTGCGTTTCGGTTTGCCGCGCGGCCTCGCGGCTGAGATATGGCAGTGAAGTTGTTTTCGGCCATGCCCCGTTGGCGGTCAGGGGCGCGGACGCCGGACCTGTTTCCAGCGCCGGTTCCAGCCAGCCGGCGGCTTCCGCTTCGCCGAGAGCAATCCACCGCTGGGCAAAATTTGCCAGCTCCCGCACATTCCCCGGCCACGCGTAGCCGGCGCATCGTTCCGCGATCTCCCGCGTCATCACCGGTTCCGGCTGGCGCAGCTGCGCCGCGTAGTGGCTTAATAAATGCGCCAGCAGCAGCGGAATATCCTCCCGCCGCTCCCGCAGCGGCGGAATCCTGATCTCAATCACCCGCAGCCGGTACAGCAGATCGGCGCGAAAACGTCCCTCCTTCACCGCCTGGGCCAGGCAGATATTGGCCGCGGCCACAATCCGCGCATCGCTATGCACCGGCTGAATGCCGCCCAGCCGGTAAAACTCGCCATCCTGCAGCACTTGCAGCAGTTTGGCTTGCAGATGCGGCGGGAGTTCCGAAATTTCATCCAGCAGCAGTACCCCGTGGTGGGCGGCTTCAAATTTCCCCGCCTGCCGCCGCTGCGCGCCGGTGAAGGCTCCGGCTTCATAGCCAAACAGCTCGCTTTCCACCAGTTCCTGCGGCAGCGCCGCGCAGTTAATCCGCACCAGCGGCCCCGCCGCCCGTGGCGATAGCCGGTGCAGCCAGCGTGCCGCCACATCTTTGCCCACCCCGGTTTCACCCGTCAGCAACACCGGAGTATCCACTCCCGCCAAACGCCGCAGCCGCCCCCGCAGGCCGATGATGGCCGCCGAGTTTCCCAATAGTGGAGGCAGTCCGGCATTCATCCCGTCGCTCTCCGCCGTTCCGGGTAACGCCCGCGGCGCCTCCGGCCGGGCTGTCAATTCGGCGGCCTCGGCCCCTGTCCCCGGCAGACTGTGGAATCGCGTAATCTTGCGTACCGGCTGCAAATAAATGGTTTCTGGCATGGTTGGTCCCCGGATATTCCGTACCCGTAGTGCAACCCTATCCCGGCAGGTTTTCGATTGCAATTCCCCTAAAAGGGGGGGGTGGGTTCGGAAGCGAGTGGCCGGAAATGGCCGTGGCCGAAATCTGAAACGGCGATGCTTTATTTTTCGTCGTCCTTAAGACGAAAGAAAACAGAATCGCTCCCAAAGCGACACGATTGTTTTTACTCTGACCGCCGGCATTCTAAAGCTGATTGCGGTATGCAAAAATCCCCCATGGTCTTCCGTAATGTCACTGTCGTATCAGCATCCAAATCCCATGGCCATAGGGCTTTCCCTGAATCAAGGCATGCCGCCGGACCTAAACGTCAGCCCCGAAATCATTCCCCCGCAATTGCTGGTTGAGATCTTCAGTGAGCTGCGGCCGGAAATTTTTGCCCATCGGCTGCCGGCGCTCAACAGCTTGCTGCGCATGGCCTTGCTGGGCGGCATGGAAATGAGTTTCCCCGTCCTGGCCCAGTTGGTGCTCGATATCGCCGACGGCATTACCGCGTCTGACCGTCAGTTGGTTCTGCTCGGCCATCCCTCCGATCCGCATCTGCCCCATCTGCAGATTCCCCGTCATTGGCCGCAGGAGCCTCCGCCGCGGGAAGATAACCTCTTGCATCACTGGGCTATGGCGGCCGGCCAGCCGATTCTGGCCCGACCCGGGGTGGAGGAACGGCTGGATCACTTTTTATCCTCCCTAGGCATGGCCCATGCTGTCGCCATCCCTCTTTTTAGCGGCCATGGTCCAGCCGGTTCTCTGCAGTTATACCGGCTGCGGCCGCCGGCCTTCGAGCCCGCCGATGCCCACCTGCTCTGGATCGTCAGCCTGCTGGCCGAAACTCAGATCGCGCATTCGCAAGCCCTGCAGCACCTGCTGCGCTTCGCCTTTAATGATTATTTAACCGGGCTCAAAACCCGGCGCTATTTCGAGCAGGCGCTCGAACAGGAAGTCAAGCGCGCCCTGCGTAACCGCTCCAGTTGCGCCTTGTTGTTGCTCGACCTTGATGATTTTAAACAGATCAACGACAGCTACGGCCATCATATCGGCGATGAAACTCTGCGCCAGTTGGCCCGCATCCTGACCCGCGATATGCGGGAAATTGACACCGTCGCCCGTTTTGGCGGCGATGAATTCGCCGTCATTCTGCCCGATACCGATCACGAAGGCGCCCGCTTTGTCGCCACCCGGCTGCGCGAAGCGGTCCGCCAGACCCCCATCCAGGCAGCCGGCACGCCCGGCTTGGAACAGCCGCTTCATCTCGACCTGAGCCTGGGCATCGCCCTGGCGCCGCGGAACTCCACTTCGCCCGTGGCCCTGTTGCGCGCCGCCGATATGGCTCTCTATCAGGCCAAGCGCAACGGCAAGCATCGCTATTATTTCAGCCAGGATCGCCGCTTAATCAGCTAAACCTGGACAGGGCTGGGTGTGGATTTATTTTTAGTTTTGTTTACGATTCGTTATCCGGCGACCATTCTTGCGCCGTCATCTGGCCATTGCGTTTGAGCAGAATTTCCATCTTGCCTTCGGCCGCCTCAAGCTGCTTCCGGCATTGATCGGAAAGCCGCATCCCCTCCTCAAACAATTGCATGGACTGTTCCAGCGGCAGCTCCGGCTTCTCCAGCTCATTCAAAATGGTCTGCAGCCGCGTCAGGCACTGCTCGAAACTGTTTTCGGCGTTTTCATTGCCAACCGGCGGCGATGTGCCAGGATTGGTTTTCGGCATGTTGCCAGCATAAACCATTGGCCTCGACCCGGCTGCCGCTTGCAAAAACCAGGAGGGAGCGCACTATAAGAATGATGGATTTAGGCCTCAAAAATCGCGCCGCTATCGTGGCCGCCTCCAGCACCGGACTGGGCCGCGCCATCGCCGAAGCCCTGGCCGCCGAAGGCGTTCATCTGGCCTTATGCGCCCGCGACAACGCCCGCCTGCAATCCACCGCCGCGGACCTGGCCCGGCCCTATGGCGTCCCGGTATGGGCGCGGGCACTCGACGTCACCGATAGCCCCGCGGTCGCGGACTTCGTGCAAGCCGCGGTGGAAAAATACGGCCGTCTCGATATCTGCGTCAGCAATGCCGGCGGCCCTCCCGCGGCTCCTTTTGCGCAGACCACGCTCGGCCAGTGGCGCGCCGCCTGCGAGTTAAATCTGATCAGCCATGTCGCCTTTGCCCAGGCCGCATTGCCCCTCATGCAAAAACGCCAATGGGGCCGGTTTTTGATGATCACTTC
>JAJZKJ010000249.1:3614-4591 GCA_021804195.1 Acidobacteriota bacterium | reverse complement strand
CGTTGGGCCAGTCCGGAGCGGCCAAAGGCATGGACCATCAGTTCCAGCGCCTTTTCCGGGGCCAGGCGCGCCGCGGTGAAAATGATTTTTTGATCCGTCTTGAAATTGTAACGGGCGAGAACCTCGGCCCGTTCGCTGGCAACGGCGGCGGCAATTTCGCGCAGATCACAGAAATAGGTGCTGCGGACGATCTTATCCGCAGCGCAGCCATAATAACGCCAGTAGGCGACGCCGAAGCGATTGAAAGGGATAATGCGATCCACCCGCCGAATGACGTGCCGTAGAAATACCCGTTTGAGAAATCGTCGAAGCTGGTCGCGCGGCCGATCCCCGCGCTCGCTGCGCAGATTGCTGTCGGCCACAAGGACCACGGGCTGGTCTGCCCGGCGGCACCACTTGATGACCTGGACCTTCAGGCGGGAATCGTAACCGCCGACAATCGCCGCCTGAAAATCCAGCTTCCGCAGCAGGTCCAGGGCGTCGGGGCGCAGGCGGTGGCCTTCCCCATTTGTCGAAATGCCCAGAAAAACGTGCGGGGAGCGCTGTGGGGTTTCCAGCAGGGCCGAACCATTGGGCGGCGCGCAAAGAAATACGCCGAAATACTCAAATAAGTCCTGCGCATTGAGATCATCGAGCATCTGGACAAAATAATGGTCCGGCCGGTTTTGAAGCCAGATCACACGCGGCCGGCGCGGAACCCTGGCTCCGCCGACCGGCGGCTCGGTCTGCCCGGATGAAGGTCTGGAGATTGGGACGCGCACGCGAGAGCCTCAAGTTGACCAGCCGCCATATTATCGGCATTTTTCGGACCTAAGTCGAACATTTCACCGCGGCATTTACCGCGGGGGACGCCGAGGATCGCAGAGGTTTATTTTTATTGGTTACACGGTCAGCAGGCTGACCCGTTAAACACCGTTTTCCTTGCGGTTACGGACGGCCGTGGATTTCCATCCACGGCTGACAGAGCACTAGGGGCA
>JAJZKJ010000249.1:0-3604 GCA_021804195.1 Acidobacteriota bacterium | reverse complement strand
CGCGAGGATCGCAATCCCGCGGCCGTTTTCCGCGCCGCCGTGAACGGTTACAAAATAGGAGGTGGATGGATATGCTTCCACCAGATTGATATGCTTCTACCAGGGGCGGCCGGCGGAATCGGTCGACGGCGCGGCGGCGCGGGGCGTATCGTCCAGTCAAAGCCGATGAAAAGCCGATATTCCGAATGTTCCGGTTATAGTGGAATCGAACGATGAGCCTTCATTTTTTAGCCATTCTCGTGGCGATTCTTTCGCTGGGGCCCGGGGCGCTTTATCTGCTCCGGCGGGGGCGGGATCCCTTTGCCCCGCCGATATTCATCGGCGGATGCGCCTTTGTGATCGCCGACCGAAAGCTGCTGACGAATCCCCAACCGGCGCTGAATCATCTGCCCGCATCCTTTTACCATGAATATTTATGGATCGTGTTCTTCTCCCTGGCGTCTCTCTACGCGGGCTGGTACTGGTGGAAGCGGCGGCATCGCTCCGCAATTCTTTTGCCGTCCCAACTGAAAGTCCCGGCGCAAGCGGGATGGCTATCGGCATATCGCCGTGAATTCAGGCCGGAACGCCTGTTGGCGGCGGGCCTGGGATTTGCGTTTCTCGCCTTCCTCTCTCTTGTCATCACGCATGGCCACAAACATGCGACTGGTTATGTGAGAGACCTGTCGTTTCTGAGTGTTCCCGCCGTGATTTTTCTGATCCAGGCCATGATGCTGGACACAAGCTACGCGCTGCCGGCCATTTTCGGTATTGCGCTGGCCCTGAGCAGATATGTTCTCCGCTTTTTCAGCTATGGTGGTCGCGGGGATACCGCCCGCATAGCGACCTTGCTGCTCGTGCCTTACCTGTTTAGGGGAACGCGGCCGCGTAAATTACCGCTGGTGATTTTGGCCGTCTCTCTGGCGATCGGGCTTATTGCACTGGCGAAGAGTCGAAAAATATTGAGCCAGGGCGAAGCCCCCAACAGAATCGAGGCGGTGGCGGCGGCGGTCAAACAAATGTTCAGCGGAGAACACCGCAAGTACAGCCTCGGTCAGGAATTCGTCATTGGCGCCGCCGAGGTTTACTCGGTACAGAAATTACACAATTGGGATTATGGGCGCTTCGCGTGGAATGTGCTGGCGACCTTTCCGCCGCATCAGTTTTTTCCCCACAAAATTCAGTGGCAAACGACGTGGGGCGAAGGGCCGCGAGGTTATCTTAACACCATTCGCAACGCCACCGGTCTGCCGTTTCTGACGGGCGCCGCCCCGACCGGTTTCGCCGATGCGTTCGTCGAGTTCTGGTGGCTTTTCCCGATTTTCTGGTTTCTGCTGGGTTATTGGCTGCATCATGTCTACGCCGGCGCGGTATACGAAAAACGCCTGGATTACCAGGGATATCTGGCCATTCTCTTTGTTGTTCTGCTCTTCCTCTTCGCCCAGGGTTTTTACCCGGCTAGTTTCAATTTTCTCTTTTCCATCTTACCCGCGATGATCGCCTATCGCTGGTGCCGGGTGGTTCGACACCCCGCGGGAGCGCGGGAAAGATTCAGTGGAGTGGCGACCTGACGGCGCTGCGCCATTGCGAACGGCTGGCGCACGAACTGGCTGGCAGCAGAGCCGCGAGCGTAAGCGAGAGGATTAACATCGATCGTATCCCCTCCCATACCGCTTGCCCCGCGCGTGGTTCCCTGTAGTCAAATATTCGGGTTGACTTTTGTCGATGATTGGGAAATAAAAAGGCCAAATGAATATTATATTTGTAGTAAACGATTTGAGTGTCGAAGCCGGCGGCGTCACCACCATTGTTTGTGGCCTGGCCGATGCGCTGGTTCGGCGGAACCACCGCGTCACGGTCGCAACCATCGACCACGGCGGCACGCCGGCGACACCGGCGCTGGCGACCATCACCCGGCTGGCGCCGGACCGGGGAGGATCGTCGTTGTGTCCCAGCCGGGCGTTGCAGGAATTTCTCGCCGCGCATATCCCTGATTTCGAAATCGCGCACATTCATGGAATCTGGCAGAGGCACGGCCACTATGCCGGCCGATTGGCGCGGCGGGCGGGCGTTCCTTATGTGGTTTCCACGCATGGCATGCTTGATCGGAGTAGCCTGGCCATGGGGCATCGCTGGGCCAAGCGGCTGGCCTGGCGGTTATGGGACGGGCCGATGATCCGTATGGCCGCGGCCGTGCAATGCTCCAACGACGCCGAATATCGCGTTTCGCCCGGACTGCATGGCCGACCGGTAGTGGTCGCGGGCAATGGGATTCCAGAGGAATCCCTGACGGATATGCCCGCCCGCGGATTGTGGCGGGAAAAAAATGCGGTGCGGATCGGGCGGCCGGACCGGCCGATGGCGCTGTTTCTCAGCCGCATTCATCCGAAAAAGGGGTTGCAGCGCCTGTTGCCGCTATGGCCGCAACTGCTGGTCCGCCAACCCGATCTGCTGCTGGTGATCGCCGGGACCGGCGAGTATGCCCACGTGCAACAAGTTCAATCGCTGGTTTGGCAACTGGGGCTTCAACGGCGGGTGTTGTTTACCGGCCAGCTTGTGGGGCGGGAAAAGTTTGAAGCTCTCCGCGACGCGGATATGTTTGTTCTGCCCACATTTCAGGAGGCCTTTTCGCTGGCCGTCACCGAGGCGATGGCCGCCGGTTGTCCGGTGGTCATTACCCGCGAATGCAACTTCGAGGAGGTACATGCTTGCCAGGCCGGCGTGGTGATCGATGGCGGCGACATGGGCCGCTTTATTGACGCGGTGGACCAGCTCGCCACGGACCCCGCGCTGCGGCGAAAGATGGGCGGGAATGGCCGCCGGCTTGTCGCGGAGCGATTTACCTGGAGCGCCATTGCCGCCCGGATGGAACAGGCGTACCAGGCCATTTGCGCCGGCCGTCCGATTCCGCCCGAGCTCTCGCCGGGTGGAGGTATGTTTGCCCGCGGGCAAACATAGAGGTGAATTTAGAGCAGGGGAGCCGGAGAGCCAAATAAGGATGGGATATGAGAGTGGCTCTCGCCGAGGTAAGACAACCCCACCTGCGGTCACCTCCTCGAAAATCTACAAACCGGCTGATTCTGAACCGGCAGAATCCTGTCAGGACGTTTTCATGCGTTCAATGAGTGCCCGCCAGTTTTTGCATGACCACGTGAGCGAGGGTGGCATGTCTTTCACCGCTTGTCCAGCTTGGCATAAGTCCGCCAACTTCTTGGCTGCGTCAGCCGCCTCCTTGTTGTGTTTTAGTCTGGGGCCTTCTTCGGCTTCGTTCGTCTGTCCGGTATTGAGGAACTGAATCCAGTTCTCCAGCCGGTACTTGGCAAAGATGAATAAAATGCGGTCAAAGTCACTCTGTGTGATTCCCGATCGCTTCGCTTCCTCCAGAACTCAGTCTTGAGTGCGTCGCCATCGTCACATTTGTCATCACAGTCCGCCCATACCATCAGCGTCGTATGACCACCCGCGGTCAAGCAATGCTTGAGCTCCTCGGGGGTCCGCTTGATGACTTCCGATCGGCTTCCACAGGGCTGCGCCCGGACAACGTTACTTCCCTGCGCCCGAACCCACGGCGGCTTGAGAGCTTTCATCAGCTTATTGATAAACACTTCGTCGATGCTGGAGAAGC
>JAJZKJ010000248.1 GCA_021804195.1 Acidobacteriota bacterium | reverse complement strand
TGCGCCATCGGTATAGCCGGCCGTCCCTCCCGCCACTGTGGTCACGGTGTTGGCGCTCAAATTCAATACCCGTATGGCATTATTGCCGGTGTCGGAAATATAAATATCTTGTCCTGCCAGCGCTAGCGCCTGCGGATTGCGAAATGCTGCTTGGGCCGCGCCGCCGTCGCGATCGCCAAAGTAGCCGCCGGCGATCGTCGAAACCTGGGTGGTGGCTAGATCAATCGTCCGTATGGCGTTATTGCTGCTGTCCAGTACATAAGCGGTCTTGCCGTCGGTGGCCACATCGGCGGGCAGATAGAACTGCGCCGTCGAAGTGCCGCTGTATCCCGCGCCGGTGCCGGCGCCGTTGTTGTCCCCCCAGTTGGGCGTCTGGCCGGCGATTGTCGAGACCGTCACTGCGGCATTGCCGCTCGAGGTTGCCGTCAGCGGATTGCTCAGATCCAGGCGGCGAATCAGGCCGTTCCATGTGTCGGCAATGAACAGGGAAGTGGTATTGGCGCCATTCAGGTTGGCGATCACTGTAACCGCCCGGGGGCCCTGGAATGTCGCTTGCGTGCCCGCGCCGTTGGCGTAACCGGGAGTGGCCTGCCCGGCCAGTGTAAAAACCGTGGAAGTGCCGGTCAAAGTCAGCGCCCGCACGGCATTGTTATCCAGAATGTAAAGCAAGGCGCCGTCGGGGTCCACCTGCAGTCCGTGTAAGTACGAGAAAGTCGCGCTGCGAGCCGGGCCATCGGAAAATCCCGCGCTACCCGAGCCCGCCACCGTCGTCACCGCGTCGCTGGCCAGTGCGATTTCGCGAATCTGGTTCGAGCATCGGTCACTGACGTACAGATCAGCGCCGGTCGGATCCAGCGCCACTCCCCAGGGCTGGCAAAATGCCGCCGCCGTTCCCACGCCATCCACCGATTGCGCTATTCCCGCCTGTCCGGCCAATGTGCTGACCGCTCCCGTATTCAAATTCACAGTGCGGATCAGATCGTTGCCGGTATCGGCGACATATAAGGTCGTGCCGCCGGGGGAAAGCGCGATCTGATGCGGCTGGTCAAAGAGCGCCGCCGTTCCCACTCCGTCGGCATCACCGGCATGATTGCCGCCGGCCACCAGTTGGGTCGCGTTGCCGCCCAGCGTGAAGCTGCGAATCTGGTTGAGCTTGGCGTCGGCTATATAAACCGTCTGGCGGCTCGCATCCCAGGCCGCGCCTTCGCCGTCCGCGATGGGGTAGGTATAGGGCGAGCCGATCAGCGTGGATACCGTCCCCGAGGCCAGACTCACACTGCGCACCCCATAACCCGCGCCGTCGAGAAAATACAAAGTCCCCGCGCCGTCGCTGGTAATCGCATTGGCCTGAAGTTCGTCGGTGATGCCCGCGCCGTCTTCAAATCCTACCCCTCCCGGACCGCCCGCCAGCGTGCTCACAATGCCCTTCCAGCCCTGTACGGTCAGGTTCACATCGGCTGTCGCCGTCTGCGCCTGGCCTGAAACGGTGGAGCTGGCGGTAATCGTGATGGGCGCCGCCGTCACCGCCAGGCTGATGCTGCTGACGGTCACATTCACGGTCACCGTCCCGCTGGCCGTCATCTGGGCCGGGGTCACCGAGGCTTGCACATTCGGCAGACCCGTGGTCGCGGTTAAGTTGATCGGCGAGGGGAATCCGGCCGAGGCTTGCAGTTGCAGCGTCACCCTGCCGCTCGTGCCCTTGGCGAGAGATAACACCGAGCTGGCCGGGCTCAGCGAGAAGCCGGCTGTCCCCGCAGTGATGGTTACCGTCGCCGAGGCCGACGCGGTCGCGTCCGCCTGGCTCGTTGCCGTCACCGTATGGGGCGTCGGCAGCGTTGCCGGCGCGGTATATAGACCTTGCGGAGTAATTGTGCCAAACACCGCCGATCCGCCTGCGATCTGGTTTACCGCCCAGGTGACGGCGGTGTTGGCGGCATTGAGAACGGTGGCCGTGAACTGGACCGTGTGATGAATCGTGACATCGGCGCTGGCGGGCGCGAGTGTTACCTGCACCGGCGGTGTAATCATCACGCTGGCATTGGCCCGGCTGTTGGCATTGGCCGTGCTGACGGCGCTGACTGTGATGGGGTCCGATGTGGGCTCAATCGCCGGCGCCGTGTACATGCCCTTTTGCGTTATCGTGCCCCACACCACGTTCCCGCCATAAACACCGTTCACCTGCCAGACCACCCCGGTATCGGGAGCGTTGTTGACGGCGGCCGTAAACTGCTGCTGGCCGATATCAGCCTGCAGGGTAATCACTCCCGGCGTGATCGCCACTACCGGATCCACCGGCACGCTTGATCCACAGCCGAAGAGTCCGGCCAGCGCCAGCGCCAGCACGCCCAGGCCCCATCGTTTCACATTCAATTTCGGGCTGCCTTTCATGCCATGCATTCCTCGCCGCCGGAAAAACGCCTCCAGCCGGGCCGCTCAGCCCGGCTTGGCGCCGCAGGGCTATCCCGCCGCGGGAACGTCAATGCAGCAGCAGTTGTTCTCGTTCCCATTGATGAATGGCTTCCGTCGTCTGGCGAATGGCCCAGGCATGCGCCAGAATCGGCACCAATCCCCAAGCCATGCCCCAGCGCGGATGCCCGCTCCGCGCCAGGCCCCAGGCGGGACTGTCAAAAATCAAAATCTCCAGCGGCAGCTCGAGAAACAGGGCGCGGGACAGGGAAAAGGCATGACAACCGGGAATGCCGGGCCGCGCCGGACCGCGGGCCAGCGGATCGCTCTCGCACAGACCCATGTGTGATGCCCGCGCCTCCAGCCAGTCGTTTTCCCCAAACAGCACCACCTGCGCGCCCAGTAATTCGAGCAGCGGTTTGTGCCAGCGCTGGCGCAGTTCGACATGCTCGGCGCAGCCTAGGCAGGGCCGGTAGCGGTTTTGTCCCCAGGCTGCGGCCGTGGCCATGCTCACCAGCAGCATCATCGCGCCGGGGAATTTTATGAGACGTGCCGTCCGCAACATGCTCTCGGCTGAGACGCGAATTCAGAGTTTCTGGATGGCAGAAAGCGGAAAAAGAGTCGGCGAATGTAACTTTCGTCGTATGCGGAGGCAAATGCGCTGCTTAAAAACCCCGCCGCGCCTGAGCTTAAAACGGCTGTGCCTTCAGCCGGTCCGCGCATGTAAATAAAAGCGTCTGCGCCGCCTGTCTTTTGCCCAACCCGATTCCACGCTTCGCGCATCCACTCAGGAGTCTTTCCAGAAATTTGAACCGGGCGGCCAGCCCGTGTCCTTGCGCGAATCAACCCACTGCTGTCCGCAGCCGCGGGCAAGTGTTTTTCTTCAGGGAGTCTGGCGTGGAATCACTGCATACGTCGGAAGAGCTTTCGTCCGCAAACGGGCATGTCTGGTTGTCATTGGCGTCTTTTCCCGGCCGTGAAAGCTTCGGCTGCCAGTTAAATATTTCACCTGCCAGCCGGTTGCGCCGCCGCTGGTCATTGGGTGGCAGTTGTCTGGCCCAGTTCGGTTTCCTCATCGGGCTGGTGGCTTGGGGCTCTCGCATGCAACCATTACCGCGCCATGAGATTGCCACGCTGCCGGTGCATTATCTGGAGCTTTCGTATGATCCGGTGCGGCTCTCCCCCCTGCCCGTTCCGCGCCGGCTTTGGGTAGTGCGCCGCGCCGCACCTCTGCCTCGCCCGCGCCTGGCCGCCGCTCCGGTAATTGCCAGGCTGCGGCCGCCGCTGCCGGCTATGGCACGGGACCTGATGCCGGCTTTGCATGCCCGCGCCCCGCGCTGGGTCGCCCGCCCTCGCCCCCGTTCACCCATGCAATTAGGGCAGTTTGGTTCTCCCAATGGCCTGCGTCCTCTGGCGGTCAAGGCCCCGGCCAATACCCTTGCTCTCGGCAGCTTCGGTGCTGCCGCCCGCCGGTCGCCGGCCTCCGCATTGTCCGCGGGAGATATGCAAATCGGAGACTTTCATTCCCCGGCCAGGGCATCCGCATTCACTTCCGGAGGCAGGCTGAATGTAGGAACTTTTTTGGCGCCTCCGGCATCCCCCCGGCCCATTTCGAAACCAGTTTCGCCCGCGCCGCCTGGTTTGCAAGCAGCCTTGCTGGTCCCTCCCCGCATTCTTTATAAACCAAGGCCGCTTTATACGGCGCGGGCGCTGCGCCAAAAGGTGCATGGCATCGTCGTGCTCGATGCCCGGCTGGGGGCGCATGGCCAGATTCATATTTTGCGTATCGTGCGGGGTCTTCCCGATGGTCTCAATCAAGCGGCCTGGCAGGCTGCCCAAAAAATCCGTTTTATTCCCGCCCGGCGCAATCATCGCCCGGTCGCCTGGCGGGTGCGGCTCTACATCAGCTTCCGGCTACTGCCCTGAGCACTTCCGCCGCGTTCGTCTTCTCTGCCGCTGGGTGCTGTGGTTCCTGGCGCTTGCCCCGTTCGCCGCCGGAGCGCGACCTCATTCCCGCCAGGATTTGATTCTGGATCGCATGGCGCGGCAGGAACGGCAGCTGGCCGCCCGCATGCGCGAACTGCGCCCGCGCATCGAAATCTATCTCCAGACTTACCCCGCCCGCCCTTCGGCTGCCCGGCCCAACGGCGACGATTATTATCTTGGTCGGCTGCGCAATTGAAAATGATGTCCATAG
>JAJZKJ010000247.1 GCA_021804195.1 Acidobacteriota bacterium | reverse complement strand
ATCCCGACCGAGGTCGGGAGAGACAGCTTTTGGAATGAATGCCTCCGTGTCGTATTGTGAGAGTTGTCTGTGGTTATGGTGGATGCAACTTCCGGCTGCCGGGAGCGGGTAAATTTTGCAACGCCTGGAATCATTCCAGCAGGCTTAAAGATCGCCTTGTACACCGCGATGCGAACGGAGTTTCTACGTGACGGAGCCAAAATTCAAAATTATTCAGGGAGGAATGGGCGTTGGCGTATCCAACTGGGTTCTTGCAAAATCGGTTGCCCGGCGCGGACAGCTTGGCGTCGTATCCGGAACGGGAATAGCTACTGTGCTGGCGCGGCGGTTGCAACGCGGCGACCCGGACGGACATCTCCGCCGGGCGGCCGACGCCTTTCCATTTTCCAGCATCGCCAAGAGAGTGTGGAATCGCTATTTTATCGTCGGCGACGCAAGCGCCCAAACGTCATTCAAATCCAACCCCATGCCGATAATCGATTTCAGCCAGGCTTTGGAAGAATTGACCGTATTAGCAGCTTTTACTGAAGTCTTTCTCGCCAAGGAGGGACATTCCGGGCTGGTGGGGATGAACCTTCTGGAAAAGGTGCAGACGCCGACTCTGGCCACACTCTTCGGAGCCATGCTGGCCGATGTGGACTATGTACTCATGGGTGCCGGCATCCCGCGATTTATTCCCGGGGCGCTTGATCTGCTGGCCCGCGGAGAGACGGTCGAACTCAAAATTGATGTGGAAGGAACCGCTCCGGACAAGGCCTTCTCCAGCCGGTTCAATCCCGCTGCTTTTATGGCGCAAAATGAGGGTGATGGCGGCGCGGAAATCTTGGCGCGCAAACGTCCCCGCTTTTTCGCGGTTGTTTCCTCGGCAACGCTGGCCATGACGCTGGCGCGCAAATCCAATGGGCGAGTTGACGGCTTTGTTGTCGAAGCCCCCGTGGCTGGTGGGCACAATGCGCCGCCCCGCGGGCCGCCACAGTTTACCGATCGTGGCGAACCGATCTACGGGACACGCGACGTGGCGGATCTGCAAAAAATCGCCGAGATCGGCCTGCCCTTTTATCTGGCCGGCGGATTTGGCGCACGGCGGCAAATGGATTGGGCGCTGGACCAGGGGGCGGCGGGCATTCAAGTTGGAACGGCTTTCGCTTTTTGCCAGGAGTCCGGGATCCGTGAGGACTTAAAGCGGCGGGTTATCGACCTGGTGTGCTCCCGCCGGGCCAGAGTCTTCACCGATCCGCAGGCGTCACCGACGGGTTTTCCTTTCAAGGTGCTGGAACTGGAAGATTCCATGTCGGATTCTGACGTTTATTTACAGCGGAATCGCAAGTGCGATCTGGGCTATCTCCGTAAACCGTATAGGTGCAGCGATGGGACGCTCGGGTATCGTTGCGCCGCGGAACCCATTGCAGACTACGTTTCCAAGGGTGGTCTGGCTGATGAAACAGTCGGGCGAAAGTGCCTTTGCAATGCGCTGTTTGCCACTATCGGGCTGGGGCAGATTGATCCGCAAGGCGCATCCGAAATCGCGATCATCACGGCCGGTGACGATGTAGTGGAGATTCAGCGCTTCCTTCCGCCCGGCAAGACTTCCTATTCTTCCGCCGATGTCCTGCAAAAAATTCTCAATGGTTGATCCGCCCGCCCAACCCTTGCTGTTGACACTTTTTTAACTGGCCGGCTTATGGCAGTCGCCGTCCCGGTGGGCTACCGCGGGAAGAGCAAACTTCCATACCAGTGCAGGATCGGCTGCCCGATGAGTAAAATCAGGATACCGGCGATACTCAACCAGGGGCCGAAGGGAAGCACATTGGGGCGACCCATGATTTTCAACACCACAGCCCAAAGCAGCGCCAGAAAAGCGGCGAGGAAAACGACAACAATCGCCGGCAGTCCTCCCGCCACGGCCCCGATCGCCACCATAAGATGAACGTCGCCCATTCCCATGGCGACGCGACCGAATAGCAGGGTGCCGCCGATTCGTATCAGCCAGATGACACCTCCGCCGCAGAGGCCGCCGAAGATAATTCCCAGAATCCGCCCGCACCAGGGTGTCGGCGGGAGCGGCGTGGGAATTGTCAATGCCAGCAGGGCCAGGGAAATGGGCGGAAGAAGAAAAAGCAATTCCTTGAGAATTTCCCGGCGGGCGCAAGGCGCCTCGGCCTCGTCGAGAACCTGCTCGGCCAGATTGTCGTCCGATTGGATTGTCCGCGGCAGTACACCAATGAGAAAAAGCACAATGCCCGCGATCAACGTTACCAGCGACGCCGTGGGCGGGGACAGAACAATCCACGCTCCGGCTGTGAGCAGTAAAATGATTCCACCGGCCAGAAGGAAAGGCCAGTTGCGGGAAAAAGCTACAGGTGGTTGAAACTCGGGTGGATCCGGCATGTCAGGCGACTCTGCGGGCAGAGTTTCGGGTGGAAAACTTTGGGGCAGCAGTCGCCAGTACAGCAGAACAATTGAAACAAGCAGACCGGCGGCGCCACCGGCAGCCAGACGCCCCGGGGTCGACGCGGGAGCGAGACTCGCGAGCATGGGTTGGCGGCCAAAGGGAACGCCGGCCAATGCCGCCGCCACAATCAAAACGGGTATCAGCCAGGGAATCTCGAACCAATCGGCGTCGATACCCGCCGCGGCCAGCAGCGCGGCGGCATAGAACATATCGAGAGCTAGAGTGGGGCCGCCGTATGCTATGGAATGAAAGATGTGCCCATACCACCCTGCGACAAAATAAGCCAGATAGAGCGCGGCGAAAATCAAACCTGTACCCAGTTCCACAAGGGGGTAGCGAATGGAGATGGGCGTCTGGCAGGCGGCGCAGCGGCCACGGAGAACCAGCCAGGAAAGCACCGGAATATTCCGGTTCCAGCGAACGCCGGCATGGCAAACGGGGCAATGGGACGGCGGCCAGTTCAAGGTCAATCGGCCTTCCACACCGCGGAAGGTGGTCTTCTGACCGCACAACGGCAGGCGCCAGATGACCACGTTTAGAAAGCTGCCCACGCAACAACCGATTAGAAAAAGGAACAGACAGATCATCCACGTCGGAAATTCCATGGAAGGCATTATGGGCGAGCTGCCCCCGGCTGGCCAGCGCGGATGATGGCCTGTTAAAAATGGGCGGCGCGGGGTATAACCGCCCGACCCTGCCAACACGGCAGAGGAGCCTGTGAAAACGGGTGGGCTTTGGCAGGCGGCAGGATGATTTTTACAAAATGAACACCATCCTGAATACCATCGCCATAATATTCATAAGGCATTGCATTTGCTATGGTTACGAAACTATTAAGCAACCCCGTTGGATATCATCATTGCCGGCGGTACGATCTTTGCTCATTAAGCGGTGTTATGGTTTTGCACTTGGATTGAGTATGAACGATGGGAAATGGATCCAGGCTCAATATCTTGCTAACCCGCTCCCAGCGGCGGGAGGCGGTTGCGTCTGGAGCACCGGAGTGGCAGGAAGTGGTCGCACGCCTCCTTTCGCCAATGCAGGTGCGGATATTTTTGGCTTCCAGTGGGGGAGAAGTGATAGCCCTGGTGCAGCAACATTCCATGCACGTGGCAGTGGTGGACGCTCATTTAGCGACCGCCGCAGATTCCGGCATGGATGGCATGACGGTTCTGCGAATGCTCCAGCGGTTGCGGGCGGATGCGTTGGATGGGGGGAGGGAACAAGACGTGGATCGGGATGCGGACCGGTGGGGGCGGCAAGCGATGGATGGCGGCCGGATGCCAAGCGAATGGAACCGTCGAGAAGAGCCGGCGGGTCGGCGGATCGAAGTGATGGGTCCGCGATCGCCGCGGCGCCCGGGAGACGAGAGTGGAAAATCTCCGCTGGTTATTTTGTTGGCGCCACGGCGGGAAGACCGGCTGATTCGGGAAGCGTTGCGGGCGGATGCCTTTTCGGTTCTGCCCGAACCGCTGGACGTGAATGAACTTTTGGATGTGATGGCCCGGGCGCTGCAACGATTTTACGGCGACCGCTGGCCACGGTAAGGCAAGGGTCCGGGTAAGACGGTTTTCCCGGTATGCGTAAGGAAACATATTTTCAAGGAGTAATGCCCATGGCGGTAAATGTTCGTCCTTTGGGAGACAAGGTTCTTCTCAAGCGTCTGGAGGCGCAAAGTGTGACCAAGAGCGGAATCGTTTTGCCGGAAGCGGCCAAGGAAAAGCCGAAGCGCGGCAAGGTGCTCGCGGTCGGCGACGGGAAGTTACTCGAGAGCGGTGAGCGGGCCAAATTCCAGGTAAAAAAAGGCGATGAAGTGATATTCGCAAGCTACGCCGGCACGGAAATTAAGGTTGACGGCGAAGAACTGCTGATTTTAAGCGAGGACGAAGTTCTCGCCGTCGTTGTTTGAGTGACGTGAAAAAGACATCGGTCGCCCACGGCCCCGGTTCGTCCCGGCGCGCCGGGAGCGGACGTTTCTATGCAGGGCCGATACCCACATAGGCCGTAAAACAAGAGGGAACAATTTTTTAGGAGTAACAACATGGCCGCGAAGATGATTGAATTCGATACCGAAGCCCGCGAAGCGATTCGCCGGGGCGTGCACATCCTGGCCAAGGCGGTGAAAGTAACGCTCGGACCGTCGGGGCGGAACGTGGTGATTGAAAAGT
>JAJZKJ010000246.1 GCA_021804195.1 Acidobacteriota bacterium | reverse complement strand
ACCCCACGTCCGAAAATGAACTTGCCGTTCAGCAAAATCCGGTTGCATCCGTCCACCTTGCCGATGGAAATGGAGCGCATCCCAAAATAGCTTCTAACAAAATCGGTTTCATGGTGGTGATACGTCAGGGTAATGGCGAGATTGTACAGAAATGGCCGGCTCGGCCACCACAGCTTCGGATGCGGTATGCGAATCGCAATGGGCCTGTTCACCGGCCCGGTACCAGCGGCCACCGGAGTTATGCCGTCAAGTACCACCACACGAGCCGTGCCGGCCGCGGCGTCAACAGTGACGGCCACTGATTTTTTCCCGACATGCGGAACAATAACCAGGTGGGTAATATGATTGCGGGACACCGGCTCCAACCAGACCGTCTGCCATATCCCGGTCGATGCGGTGTAAAAGATACCCCCCGGATGCAGTGTCTGCTTTCCTCGCGGCTGCGCACCAGTGTTGACGGGATTCACAACCCTGAGCGTCAGTTCCTGCCGTCCGGAAGATTTTAAGTAAGGCGTGATATCATACGAAAAACTGTCATATCCGCCCCTATGTACGCCAAGTTTGTGTCCGTTGATGTAAATCGTCGATTTCCAATTAACCGCGCCGAAATGCAGCAGCACATGCCGCCAATTCTTCGGTACGCTCAATGTTCGCCAATACCAGACGGCATGGTGGGGGCCGACATACTTCATCACTCCGGAAAGCGCCGACTGCACCGGATAGGGTACGAGAATTTTGCCGTCCGCCCGGCCGGGAAAGTGATTCCGCTGCGCTGGCGTGATCGCATAATTCCAAAGTCCGTTAAGATTTTTCCAAACCGCACGGCGCATCTGAGGGCGGGGGTAATGCACCAGCGCGTGCGTCGGGGAAACTTCTTTATCCCATCGCGTCATCAGAGGTGCTTTGGCCATCTTCCAACTATTCATAACCCCCGCTGAAGCTGCGGACGAAAGGCTCGTTAATACCGTCAGCACAACCAACCATCGGCCATAAATATTCAACACGCAAATCTCCTGTCAATTTCCATGACGTCGGCCCCGATTATCCATAAAAGTGGCCGGATGTCCGTGGTGGTTTTCAACATTGGCGGCAACAAGTACCGCTTGATCGCCGCCATCCACTATAACACGGACAAGCCACAGCCGGACCGCTCATCTCATCGCAACGCAACCGGATCTGGAATATCACACGTTGCATATTAGATTTTCATGGTATATGATGGCGGTTATGATTGACCGTAAAATCGACATTCAACTGGTTCGCGCCGCCCTGCGGCGTAGTCGCGTGGTGGCCCTGCTGGGACCGCGCCAATGCGGCAAAACGACTCTGGCCCGGCGGTTTGTCGCGCCTGATTCGCTGAATTATTTTGACCTGGAAGACCCGCTGAGTCTGGCCCGCTTGGACGAACCGGATATCGCGCTGCGACCGCGCAAGGGGCTTGTGGTTATTGATGAAGTTCAGCGGAAGCCGGAGATTTTCCGTCTCCTGCGCGTGCTGGCCGACCGCCGGCCGCTGCCGGCGCGTTTCCTTATCCTGGGCAGCGCGTCGCCCGAGTTGCTGCGGCAATCATCCGAGACGCTGGCTGGAAGACTCGAAACCATTCCGTTGGATGGCTTTCGCCTGGCCGATCTCGGGGCGTCCGCCCGGGAAAAGCACTGGCGGCGCGGCGGCTTTCCGCGATCATTTACCGCACACCGGGAGGAAGACTCGCTGATTTGGCGGAAGCAATTTCTCGATACTCTTCTGGAGCGGGATATACCGCAGCTCGGTGTAACCATTCCCGCCGCCGTTCTCCGCAGATTCTGGAACATGCTCGCACATTATCATGGGCAGGTGTGGAATGCGGCGGAGTTTGCGCGGGCGTTGGCGGTGAGCGAACCAACCGTGCGCCGGTATCTGGACTTGATGAGCGGCGTATTCATGGTTCGTCTATTGACGCCCTGGTTTGAGAACATCGCCAAGCGCCAGGTGAAGGCGCCCAAAGTATATGTACGCGACACCGGTCTTTTGCACGCATTACTCAACATTGCCAGCCAGCGGGATCTGGAAAACCACCCGAAAGTCGGCGCCTCCTGGGAAGGCTACGCGATCGAAGAGGTGCTCAAGGCTCTTAAGCCGCGGGAAGCCCACTTCTGGGCGACGCATAATGGCGCCGAGCTTGACCTGTTGCTGCTCCAAGGCGGCTTGCGCATTGGCGTGGAGTGCAAGCGGATGGATGCGCCCGTCCTGACGCCGTCGATGCGCATGGCGATTGCCGATCTGAAGCTCGATGAACTCCATGTGATCTATCCCGGCGAGCGGTCTTATGCGCTTGCGGACAAGGTGAAGGTGACGCCTTTGGCGGATTTCGTAAATGCGGCGTAGCACCGGCTCGCGCACTCGCCGTGGGGCCCCGATAGCTATCGTGACCCATTGCCGCGCCCGATTCAGATATCTCCGTCCCTTCTTCCAGCGTTCCCCTCCCCTTGCGCAAAATTATTTTCCATCCCGGCGATCGAAAAAAATCCTCCTTCAAAATCGGGTTGCTTCATCGTGCGGACAATAACTGTCCGCAGGATGTGGCATAATTTAACCGTTCACGAGCCTATAGGAAGAAGTGAGGGTGTCCTGCGTGCAGTGCCACCGACCCGCGAAGCGGTGAGATAGGCGAACATGCAATCCGCGGCAAGGACAACAACTGTCCGCGGCGGCGGCTAAAATGATCGCAGCGGATGGGCCGTGTATAGATGAAGATACGCAACGCGAATGGTGATAGAATGGAGACGTTCAAAGCCATCCACAGGAGATTCCAGATGACGAAAGCCGCGAAAACCGGAAGACGCAAGATGCCACGGTTACCCAAGGTGCAAAATCAGGAGCGGTTCCCGGTAATTGACCTGATCCAGCAGCGGCGGCCCAAGATCGACGCGCTGTGCCGGAAGTTTCACGTGAGACAGTTGGAACTGTTCGGCTCCGCCGCCGACGCCGGGCGGTTTGATCCCGCACATAGCGATGTGGATTTTCTGGTTGCGTTTACCCCGGAGGCCGAGCCTCGCCTGGCGGAATTATACTTGGACCTGATTGCGGCCCTGCGTGAGCTTTTGGGACGGGAGGTGGACGTGGTGATGACCCGCGCCATCCGCAACCCCTACTTCCGGCAAGTTATCGACCGTAACCGCAGGACGCTCTATGCAGCCTGAAACACTTAAGTCGTTGACCGACATACGGCAAGCCGGGGAGGCTATTTTGCGTTTTGCCGCCGAGATCACGCCCGAACAATATGAAGGCGATGTACTGCTGCGTTCGTTGGTGGAACGCCAATGCGAGATTATTGGTGAGGCCTTGCGGCGGCTTGAACGTACTGATCCGCGGATGTTTGCGCGGATTCATCATGCGCGCCGCATCGTTGACTTTCGTAACGTCATCGCGCATGGGTACGACTCTTTGGACTCCACAATCGTATCACAGGTCGTGCGCCTGCATCTGCCCGCCCTGCTCCATGACGTGCAGAGGGCCATGAATCCTGGCGGCCAGTGAACTGTGTAGAACTGCTGTGTGCGAGAGTGGGGACTGCGGACAACAACCGTCCGCCTCAACCAGCAGATTGTACACATGGACGCCGCCATAAAAATCGACCTCGGCATCTGCTCCGACACCCATGGCGGACAACTGCCGTCGCGGTGCGGCTGGCGGCGCAATGCGGTTCTCCACGGCGGCGATGTCCGCGGTGCGCCCACGCTCGGCGGGACGGCCGGGGCCGCGGACTGGGGCGAGTGTCGCTCGAGTCAGGGACTGCGGTATAATGATTTGCGCGATGCTGATCTATCTCGACATGTGCTGCCTCAAGCAACCATTCGACGATCAATCGCAGCCGCGCATACGATTGGAAAGCGAAGCCGTCTTGGGACTGCTCGCGGTTGAGTCGCCGGAACTCCAATTTGTACGATCGCCCGCGCTGATGCTTGAGAATGCGTGGAATCCTGTGCGGGAGCGAGCGCGACGGGTGGGACAATGGCTGACCGCAGCGCCTCTTTGGCGGCCCAATGCATGCGCGTTGGCGCCGCGAACTGACGAATTGATGCGCCTCGGCCTGAAGAACTTCGATGCCCTGCACGTAGCCTGCGCCGAACAGGCCGGTGCCGACGCGTTCGCGTCTTGTGACGACCGGCTTCTCGCGGTGGTCAGGCGACACGCTGGCTGTATTCGAGTGCGGGTGGCGGGGGTGGTGGAACTGGCACAGGAGACGCTTAAATGACCACTCTGTTAATCGAACCGGCTGAACTGCGATCGCGCGGCTTCGCCTTGCTCGCCGAGTCACTGGGCTGGGTCAACGCCGTGCGGTTCATCCAGCAATACGAACCCAGCCAACACAACTACACCATGGAGAGGGAGGCTATCTTGCCGGACTGGAACGCGGCCGAGTTAGTGCGCCGAATGGACCCAGCCGGGCCGGCGTCGTAGGACGGTCGGACGGTGAGCGCTGCGGGGCATTCGGAACAGTTATCCAGGTGCTGCGCCGATCGGGTGGCTATTTGGCGCCGTGGGTGTCCAACACGCGGTTTTCGGTCGCTGATGGCCATCCAGTCTCGGCGGATATACCGTGGGCGGCGCCCGCGAATCCGCCTGGCGGTGGCCGGCAGATC
>JAJZKJ010000245.1 GCA_021804195.1 Acidobacteriota bacterium | reverse complement strand
GGCCAGAACCACCACCATCATTCGCGGCTGGCGCTGCGCCGGGTAGGATCGCACATACGCGGCCTCATCGGGCAGCGGCACGTGCGTGCCGTAGGGGTTGGCGCCCATCGGCGACCCGTAGGCATTCGGCGGCAGCGGCTTCTGGTAGGGTTGCGGCTGGTAGGCCGCCCGATCCTGCGGCCCGGGTATGGCAACGTTCCGCACCGGCTGGGCGCAGCCGCCAAGGAGAGCCAGCGCCATTCCCGCGATCAGAGAAATCATGCGTTTCATCATTCACTCCTTTTGTTCGGAGGCTTGGCCGAATCAAACGATCATTATACCCCTCTCGCCGGTGTTTTCATTATACGGCTTTACCTTGACGTTTGTCGGCAGGCGGGAGAATATGGCGGCATGGCGGGTCATTCCCATTGGAAATCAATCAAGCATAAAAAAGCCGTGGTGGACGCCCGGCGCGGCAAGGTTTGGAGCAAGCTGGCCCGCCTGATTATTATCGCGGCCAAACGGGGTTCCAATCCCGACGACAACCTGGCTCTTCGCTACGCCATGGAAAAAGCCCGCGCCGCCAACATGCCCAATGACACCATTGACAAGGCCGTCAAAAAAGGAGCCGGCGCCCAGGGCGTGGAAAATTTTGAAAGTGTGCTGTACGAAGGCTACGGCCCGGGGGGCGTGGCCATCCTGGTTGATGCGCTTACCGATAACCGCAACCGGACGGCCAGTGAAATTCGCGTCATTTTTGATCGCCATGGCGGATCGCTCGGAGCGGCCAATTCGGTCGGCTGGATGTTCAGCCCCCGGGGGCTTCTGGCCGTGGAACGTTCCAGTCTCGATGAAGATCGCCTGCTGGAACTGGCGCTCGAAGCCGGCGCCGCCGATGTGCAAACCGCCCCGGAGGGTTACACCGTTGAGACCACCGCGGCCGATTTTGAAAAAGTGCGAAAGGCCTTTCTGGCCGCCCAAGTGCCGCTCGTGTCGGCGGAGTTGACGATGATCCCCAGCCAGAGCGTAAACGTAAACGGTGAAACAGGCCGCCGGATACGGGCGCTGATTGACGCCCTGGAGGAAAACGACGATATTCAGAGCGTCTACTCCAACGCCGAATGGGAAGATTAAAAATTCAGAGCTTTTTCAGGAGAAACAGCGTGACCGAAAAACCCGGGAAAACCATTCAAGTCGGTTTGATCGGCTATCGATTCATGGGCAAGGCGCACAGCAACGCCTGGCTCCAGGCGCCGCACTTTTTCGATCTGCCGGCGCTTCCGGTATTGCACACCATCTGCGGCCGTTCGGCGGAGAAAACACGGGAGGTCGCGGACCGCTGGGGTTGGAAACACGCCGTCACTGATTATCGCGAAGTGACGGCCAACCCGGAGATTGATCTGATTGATATCTCCACGCCGAACCACGCGCACTGGGAACAGGCCCTCGCCGCCGCCGAGGCCGGCAAGGCTATTGCCTGTGAAAAGCCGCTGGCGCGGACGCTTGGCGAAGCGCGCCAGATGGCGGCGGCGGTAAAAAAGGCCCGCGTGCCCAACTTTGTGTGGTTCAATTATCGCCGCGTGCCGGCGCTGGCGCTGGCCCGCCGGCTTATTGAGCAGGGGCGCATCGGCAAGGTGTATCACGTGCGGGCGCTGTATCTGCAGAGTTGGCTCAAGGATCCGAATATGCCGCTGATATGGCGGCTTTCCGAAAAGGAGGCGGGATCCGGCCCGCTGGGCGACCTGGGAGCGCACAGCATCGACCTGATTCGCTACCTTACCGGCGATGAATTCAACGAAGTGTGCGGATTGGCGCACACCTTCATCAAGGAACGGCCGGTGGGTGAAATGGTCGAAGGGCTTACCGCCCGCGCCCCGGGAGGGCGCAAAACGCACCGCGCCCGAGTAACCGTGGATGATGCGGTGTTTTTCCTGGCACGGCTCAAGAGCGGCGCCATCGGCACTTTTGAGGCCACACGCTTCGCCACCGGCCATCACAATGGCAACAGCCTCGAAATCAACGGCGCGAAGGGGGCGTTGCGGTTTCACTTCGAAGATTTCAGCTATCTTGATTTCTTTGATGACACCCTGCCGGCCTCCGAAAAAGGCTGGCGCAGAATCAGCGTGACGACGGGGCAAGATCCCTACAGCGGCCATTATTGGCCGGCGGGACATGTCATCGGCTATGAACACACCTTCATCAACACGGTGGCCGACATTGTCAACCGGCTGGCCGGTAAAACGCGGGAATTTCACGCCGACTTCGAGGACGGCCTGCGCTGCCAGGAGGTGCTCGAAGCGGTGCTGGCCAGCCACCGCCGGCGCGGGTGGGTCGCCATCAAGGAAGTGTGATCGCGTTCTGACATTTCGCCGAGCCACAGGAAAAGAACGCAGGTATGTTGCAACCGCCCGACATAGACACAACCATCCGGCAATTGATCCGCCTGGCGGTATCCGAAGACTTAGGGGGATTGCCCGGCGAGCCGGGAGCGATAGACCGGACCGTGGCCGCAACGATTCCTTCTTCGCTGCAATGCCGCGGCGACATTCTCGCCCGCCTGGACGGGGTGATCTGCGGTCTGTTTCTGGTTCCGGATATATTGCGGCATTATGATCCGGCGCTCACTCTGAGAACCTACAACCATGATGGCGAACACATTGTTCGCGGCAGGCGCGTGGCGAGCATCACGGGGGCGGCGGGCGCGATTCTTTCCGCCGAACGCGTGACGTTGAATTTTCTCGGCCGGCTTTCCGGCATCGCCACGCTGACCCGCCGTTATGTTCAGAAAGTGGAAAACGCGACGCCGGCGGACCGGCCCAAACCGGTGATATGCGATACGCGAAAGACCACCCCCGGCTGGCGGGCATTGGAAAAATACGCGGTACGCTGCGGCGGCGGCAGGAATCATCGGATGGGCCTATACGACGGCGTGATGCTCAAGGACAACCATCTGGCGGCGTTGCGCGCCAGGCTGGGGCCCGGCAAGACACTGGCCAACTTGACCGCCCATGTCCGTTCCACCCTGGCGAAGAATATTACGCTTTGGCTGGAGGTGGATTCGTTGGAACAGCTTGCCGAAGCGCTGCCCGGCGGCGGCGCCGACATTATTCTGCTCGATAACATGACGCCCGCCCAAATCCGCCAAGCCGTGGCGCTGCGTAACGCGCAAGAATCCACAAGCCGGCCGCGGCTGGAGGCATCGGGCGGTATCACGCTGGCCAACGTGGTCGACGTAGCCCGAACCGGCGTGGACCGCATCAGCAGCGGGGCGCTGACCCACGCGGCGCCGAGTCTGGACCTGGCTCTGGAAGTTTCGCCGCATGACTGACGATCTGAGTCCAGGCTCTTCGATTGAACGCCGGCGCTGCGAGTGTCTGCTGATGGAGCTTTACGAAAATCAAACCGCAACGGTGGAGGCGCTTAGTCGACGGCTTTCGCGGCCGCCGGCGGATATTCACCGACTGTTGGAATTTCTCCGGAAAAGCGGTTGCGGGATCGAAACAACCCCGGCGGGCGTTCAATTGGACGACATATCCTGGCCGTGGTGGAGAGCGATACTCGAAGATCGCAGCGGCGCCGCCGGACGCATGCTGGGCCGACACGTACTGGTGTTCGATCAGACGACGAGCACCAACGACGTCTGTTGGCAGGCCGCCCGCCAGGCGGACGAACGACCCCTGGTGGTGCTGGCGGATGTTCAAACCCGCGGCCGCGGCCGGCGCGGCCGGCGCTGGGAGTCTAAACCGGGCCAGTCGCTATTGCTGTCGATTCTATTGCCGGCGGCCCGGCGCAACGCGGAAACTTTGACGCTGACGGCAGGGCTGGCCGTCGCCCAAACCATAGAAACACTTGTCGGCGTAAGCACCGTGGTGAAATGGCCCAACGACGTACTGGTGGATGGGAAAAAAATTGCGGGGATTCTGATTGAGACCCGCTGGGCCAATCCCCAGGAGATGGACTCTCCAACGGCCCTCGACCACGCGCTGGGCATCGGGCTGAACGTCGGCCAGCAAAGCGCCGATTTTCCGGCGCCGCTGGCGGATCGCGCCGCTTCGCTGGCGATGATTTCGCACCACCCCTGGAATCGCCTGCGCGTACTCGAAGCCTTACTGGAGCAGTTGGAAAGAAACTGTCTGCATCCACCGGCGCCGGCGCCACTGATCGCAGCGTGGAAAGCCCGCTGCGCCATGCTTGGCCAACCGATTCGCGTGCATTGCGGTGGAATGGAGATCGTCGGGCGCGTTGCGGATATTGATCCGCTGGAAGGTCTGGTTTTGCGCGACGAAACCGGCGCTGTTCATCTGTGCAAAGCGCGGGAAACAACCGTCTTATCGCCCTGAAGAGTTCTGACTCTTTTGGATCGGCTGCGGACCGCACGACCAGAGACACCGGCGAAACAGCAGCGCGTCAACCGCAATCATCCCCGGTCCAGCCAGCAACACCAGGGAGAGCATCGCGAGCAACGCCAGGTTGAAGTCGTACGAGCCGAATCCGCCGGCGCGCTGCAGCCATAGAGCTACGAACATGTCGATAAGCAGGGGAATACATATCAGCCGCGAGAGCGCTCCGATGATCAGCAACATACCGCCGAAAAATTCCACCCCGGCCGACATCCAGGCCCATACGAGTGCGGGCAGATTTTCGCCC
>JAJZKJ010000244.1 GCA_021804195.1 Acidobacteriota bacterium | reverse complement strand
CCGGGCCAACGGCTTCGCCCGCGTCACCGTGGCCGGCCGTGGCGTGGCGCAGGCCTTTGGCAACGGTCCGCACATGGGCTGGATTCATCTCACCCGCGGCCAGCGCATGAAGCTCGATGTGGTTTACGGACTCGGCTTTCAGCCGCATGCCCATCCCCGCGCCCAGCTCATCTGGGCTCCCATTTCCCGCCATCCCGATCCGGCGGCGATCGCCGCCGCCCGCCGCGCCGATGTGGTGATCGCGGTCGTGGGCATTACCAGCCAGCTCGAAAGCGAAGAGGCGCCGATTGATCAGCCCGGATTTTTCGGCGGCGACCGCACCCGCCTCCGCATGCCGGCGCCGGAAGAAGCCCTCGTCCGCGCCGTGGGCAAAACCGGCAAGCCGCTGGTGGTGGTGCTTTACAACGGCAGTTGCCTGGCCGTGCCCTGGGAAAAAAAGCATGCCGCCGCCATCCTCGACGCCTGGTATTCCGGTGAAGAAGGCGGCGCGGCCATTGCGGATACGTTAATTGGCAAAAATGATCCCGCCGGCCGCTTGCCGGTGACTTTTTACAAAAGCGTGCGCCAGCTTCCGCCGTTTGAAGACTACTCCATGCGGAACCGCACCTACCGCTATTTCAAAGGGCATCCGTTGTGGCCGTTTGGCTACGGCTTGAGCTATACCACCTTTCAATTCAGCCATCTCATCCTTCCCGCCGCTCCCATCGCCGCCGGCCGGCCCTTGCATGTCTCGGTTACGGTCACCAACACCGGTCGGGTCGCGGGCGATGAAGTGGCTGAGTTGTATTTGAAATTTCCTCCCGTTCCCGGCGCGCCCAGAATCGCCCTGCGTGGCCTGTGCCGCATTCACGATCTCGCGCCCGGCGCCAGCCGGGTGGTGAATTTTGAGCTGCATCGCCGCGCCCTCAGTCTGGTCACCAGCCTGGGCCATATTATCGTAGCGCCCGGAAATTACTTCATTTCCGTCGGCGGCGGCCAACCCGGCACCGGCGCCCCCGTCGTCACCGGACATTTCCAGATTCACGGCCAGATCCTGCTGCCGGATTAAGGGATTCAAGACGATCGGCAAAGAACAACTTTTGCCGATCGTCAGGGCCACATTTTGTGTAAGGGGTATGGCAACGGGCTGCCATTCATGGGCTGCGCCGTTCAGAATAATAACTGCTGATTTTCAATGTGGGAATGCAGCTTGCAATAAATTAAATCTTTAAAATATAAAAACCATAAAGCTTCTACGCCGCCACGATTTCCTTGGCCTTCGCCACGATCTCGTCCAACTGCGGCTTGCTCAGCTCTTCCAGATTGGCGGCGTAGGGCAGCGGGGTTTCCTTGCCGCTGACCCGGCCCACCGGCGCGTCCAGGTCCCAGAAGGCGTCCTGCATCAGCCGCGCCACGATCTCCGCTCCCGGCCCGTAGCTCTGCCAGGCATACTCGACAATCAGGGCCCGCCCCGTCTTCGCCACCGAGGCCAGCGCCGGCTGCATATCGAGCGGACGCAGGCAGCGCATATCAATCACCGCCGCCGACAGGCCGTCGCGCTCCAGCTCCCGCGCCGCCTGCAGGCAGAGCGCCACGCTGGCGCCATAGCCGATCAGCGTAATGTCGTCGCCCTCCCGCTTGGTGTCGGCCCGGTCGAGCGGCACCAGGTAGTCGCCCTCGCCCACTTCGCCCTGCTTGTTATTCAGCGGGCCGGGTTCGAGAAAAACCACCGGGTCGTCGCTGCGGATCGCCGCCTTCAGCATGCCTTTGGCGTCATGCTGTGTCGCCGGCGTCACCACCCGCAGCCCCGGGCAATGGGCAAATAATGCCGTCAACTGCTGGCCGTGCTGTGCCGTCAGGCCGGGATTGGGGCCGGGGCCCTCCGGCCCGCGCAGCACCATCGGCACTTTCAAGTGTCCGCCCGACATGTAGTGAATCTTCGCCATGTGGTTGTAGATCTGATCCATGGCGCGCAGCGAAAAATCCATGCGCATCATCTCCACCACGGGCCGGAAGCCCATGATGGCCATGCCCACCCCCACCCCCACGAAGCTTTCCTCCGAAATCGGCGTGTCAATCACGCGGTCTTTGCCGAATTCCTGGTACAGCCCCCGGGTCACGTAATGCACGCCGTTGTAGAGCCCGACTTCCTCGCCCAGAATGACCACTTTTTCGTCGCGGCTCAGTTCTTCGCGCAGCGCCTGATTCAGCGCCTCGTGCATGGACATTTTCTTGGTTTTCATTGCCGGAGCCGTGGTTGCCATATCCGAAACGCCTGGAGTTGGTTTCATAAAAGGTGCTGGTGGGTTCCGAGGAATATCAGGTGGTCTTGATTTTCATGGCTTTATGAAACCCGCGCTAAATCATCACGTCGTCAAACAGTTCCCGCGCCTCGGGCGCCGGCGCCTGCCGCGCCCGCTCGGCCTTGGCTTCAAGTTCCGCCGTCACTTCCTGGCGCATCTTCTCAATCTGCGCCGGAGTCATCTGCCGTTCCTCGATCAGTTTTTCGCTCAGCAGACGTATCGGATCGCGCCGGCGCCAGGGTTCTTCTTCTTCCGTGGTGCGGTAGTTCAGCGGCTTGTCATGAATGCCGTGACCCTGATACCGGTAGGTCAGGGCTTCAATAAAGCAGGGCCGCTGGCGCTCGCGCACGGCGGCGAAAATGCGCTCGCTGGCGCTATGGACGGCGCCCACGTCCTGGCCGTCTATCTGCTCGGTGGACATGCCGTAGCCGCTGGCCCGGTCCACCAGTTGGCTCAGGCTGGAATGCCGCTGGAGGCTGGTGCCCATGCTGTATTGGTTGTTAATGCAGACAAACACCACCGGCAAATCCCACAGGCTGGCCAGGTTGAGCGATTCATGAAAGGTGCCGGTATCGAGCGCGCCATCGCCAAAAAAGCAGACGCACAGCCCTTTGCCCGGCATCCGCTTCAGCGCCATCCCCACCCCGGCCGCGACCGAAATGCCGCCGCCCACGATGCCGTCGCCGCCCAGAAAATGCTTGTCCGGGCTGTACATATGCATGCTGCCGCCTTTGCCTTTGGAAACTCCGGTGCGGCGGCCGAAAAGCTCGGCAAAGACCTGCTCGGCGTCAATCCCCATGGCCAGGCAGTGCCCATGATCGCGGTAGTGGTCCACGATGTAGTCGTGGCCCGGGTCGAGCGCTTCGAGCATGCCCACCCCGACTGCCTCCTGGCCGGCATAGGAATGGTAGTAGCCGCGGATCAGCCCGTTGCGGAATTCCTGTTCGCCCAGATGCTCAAATTCCCGGATGGTAATCATCATCCGCAGCATGCGCTTCCACTGCGCGCTGCTGCGCCCCGGCCTGGCCGCCGCCGGCGTAGGGATGGATTCGGAGGTTGTGCTCATGCCAATATTCTCCCGGCCAGCGGGTTCTGCCGGGCGGAGATGGCGGGGCGCTTTAACCCCGCTTCCTGCTTCACTCCCTGCATTCCCGGCCAACCGCGTCACGCGGGAGGTTTATCTATACCGCACCCGCAAAATCTATTTTATCGCGGCTTGTCCGGTTTGTGGGTCATTTTTCCGCTCGCCCGCGCTTGGCATCCCGGGCTCTGGAACTTCAGTATTTGCTGCTTTACTCCGCGTCGGAGCACGCCGCTGGGCGTGGCTGCCCCGCAATCAATGGCAGAACGCCTCGACTCCCGCCAGATTGGAAAATGCGATGATGGGCGACGTCACGGCGATTTTGGCCCAGGCATACCCAGGCCGCGTGACTGTCCAGGGCATAACGACTGTCTGCTGTCCGGCTTGTGTAAATGGCAGGCGATAGAGCGGACTCGCTGGCGCGCCGCCGAATTGCACCCGATAAAACATGACCTCGGCATGGCTGGCCGACAGCGTCAGAGTCAGGCGGAATTTCGCCGGGCAAGGACCCACATAACGCGCCGGCCAAACCTTCAATTCGGCCGCGGTTAAAGTCGGCATCGTGCGATAAGGAACGTGCCGCGGAATCGGCTGGCGAGTGGCGACAGGGAGTCTGAATGGCATTTTGGCCGCCGGCTGCGCCGCGGGAGCCTGATTTTGGACCAGCTTCATGGGAACAATTTTTCGTCTTCTGAACCCTAAAGCCGGCTGCGAGCCTCCGCCCGCGGGCGCGGGCAGATTCCAGGTGTCATCCAGGGAAACTTCAACCGGTTGCAGTTGTATCCCTGCGCCATTCGGCGCGGGCGTGCCGGAATTGGCATAGCCCTGGGGCGCCTCCGGCGTGCTGATGCAGCCGCCGCAATTTTTGCCCTGAACCGCGAACCCGCTCATATTGACCCCCGGCGGCAGCAGTTCCGAGCCTCCCTCCAGCACGAGCTTGCCGCTATTACTGTCGTAGGCCATGGCGGCGTCGTCTCTGCCGCCCGGCTGGCCATTGGCATTCGCGCTGATATAGCTGGATTGGAGTTCGCGCCAGTCCTGCCCGGTCCACAGCCATGTGTCGTTGAATTGCTGCTCGCCGATGTTGCCGGTATTGGTAAACAGCGGGCCCGCGGCGCCGCCAAACAGAAGATCGCCTTGAAAGCCGGCGTCCCACTGCATCTCACCATAGTGTCGCGGCGTCGGCTGATGCGCCGGATTCATCTGCTGCCAGGTCCAACGCGCCGTGTCCAATTCCCATGTGTCCTGATAATCCGTATTTTGTCCGTCCCAGCCGCCGAGTCAA
>JAJZKJ010000243.1 GCA_021804195.1 Acidobacteriota bacterium | reverse complement strand
CCTTTTGCCTTGGGATAACGGCTTACCCGCAAAAAATACGCCGCCAACGCCGGGTCGCGGGTGGAACGCAGGGAACCGAGCACCAGCGCGCCTTTGATTGTTGGCTCAAACCCCAGCCGAAAAAGCGCCGCGGTTTTCAGCAGGACACGGTTGCCGGTCGGCGCCGCGGTCGCCCGAGCCACCTGGCGGCGCGCCTGGATGCACAGACGAATCGGGAGCGCCGCCACTTGCGGGCGCGCGGTTGCAAAAACTACGAGCAGCAGTGCCGATACGGCGAAACTGCGGAAACTGATAAAATAAATTTTTGGCACCGCGGGTTCCTTTTGCCTTGGGGGACATTACCCATCATACTGAGAGAATCATTGTAATTGAAAATCGAAAATGTGCGATGCGGGTGGTTATCTTCACACATGCTCATACAGGTGGAACCGGTGATGGCCAAAGAGACATTGAAACGCGGGAAAGAACGAACCGCCGATATGATCGACCGGCTTGCGGCGCTGTATCCGGACGCCCGCTGCGCGCTGGAGTACCGCAATCCGTTGCAACTGCTGGTGGCGACCATTCTCTCCGCCCAGTGCACAGATGTCCGCGTGAACATGGTCACGCCTCTTCTTTTCGCCCGCTTTCCCGACGCCGCGGCGCTGGCCGCCGCCGCTATCGGCGATATTGAAAAAATCATCCGGAGCACCGGATTCTTTCGGGTCAAGGCCCAAGCCATCCAACAGACCGCCCGTCAGCTCGTACAAAAGCACGGCGGCAAAGTGCCTGATACCATGGAAGAACTCACCGGCCTGCGCGGCGTGGGCCGAAAAACCGCCAACGTGGTGCTGGGCAATGCTTTCGGCAAAAATGTGGGCATTGTCGTTGATACGCATGTCGGGCGGCTCTCTCGCCGGCTTGGCCTGATCCCGATAGCTATCGGAACGCAGCCGGAAAAAATCGAACAGCGCCTCCTGGCCCTGGTTCCCCAGCCCAAGTGGACCCTTTTTTCCCATTTGTTGATTTTACACGGCCGGCAGGTCTGCCGGGCGCGCAAGCCCGACTGCAACCATTGTGTTTTGGCGGAACTATGCCCGTCGGCGTTCCAAGGTGATGGCTCCAAGGCGAAAAAATAATCCCCTCCGAAGTTACCTTAAGGTATTTAAGGTATTCGGGGTTTTCCGCTCCTAAAAATCGGCAAAAGCCGCGATTATAAGGAATTCAACCCCGTGCCGCCGCGACCGCCGCCAGCGCCGCGGCGGCCTTGTCTATGGTCGCATCGATGTCCGCCGGCGTATGCGCCAAGCTTAGGAACCACGCCTCAAATTGCGAGGGCGGAATCATGACGCCCGACTCCAGCATCGCCTTGAAAAATAACGCGAAAGCCCGGGTATCGCAGCGCAGCGCATCGGCATAATTTCGAACGGAAAAAGCGCCGGCGCCTTTTGCCGCCGGTGGGAAAAATGGCGTGATCATGCCGCCACAACGTTGCACCACCAGCGCCACGCCGGCCTTCCGGGCCACCTCCTCCAAACCGCTCTGCAAGCGTTGCCCGAGCGATTCAAGCCGCTGGTACGGTTCCGCCGTCTCCAGCAACCGCAGCGCGGCGATTCCCGCCGCCATCGCCAGCGGGTTGCCGGAAAGTGTACCGGCCTGATACACCGGACCAGCCGGTGAAATATGATTCATGAACTCTCTGCGGCCGCCGAAAGCGCCCACGGGTAGACCGCCGCCGATGATCTTGCCCAGGCAGGTTATGTCCGGCCGGACGTTGAGTCGTTCCTGTGCGCCTCCGCGGGCCACGCGGAATCCCGTCATTACTTCGTCCGCCACCAGCAGCACGCCATGGCGGTCGCACAACTCCCGCAGTTCTTGCAAATAGCCCGCCGCCGGCGGCACGACGCCGATATTTCCCATCACCAACTCCAGCACGAGGGCGGCGATCCGTTCGCCGTGCTGTTGGAAAGCGTGCCGGACCTCCAGTGGTTCATTAAATGGCAGCACAAGAGTATCCGCCGTTACCGCTTCTGGTATTCCCGGGCTGCTCGGATGACCGTGCGTCGTCGCTCCGCTTCCCGCTTCCACGAGCAGCGCATCGACGGCGCCGTGATAGCCTCCGGCGATCTTGGCGATCATCGGTCGGCCGGTAATCCCACGCGCCAGCCGGATCGCGCTCATCACCGCCTCGGCGCCGCTGTTGACAAATCGCACCATGGGCACGTGCGGCATGGCCGCCGCGATCATCGTCGCCAGCGTTACTTCCTCTTCGCAGCAGCAGCCGAAGGAGGTTCCCCGATCGCTTTGTTTGGCCAGGGCGGCTTGGATGGCCGGGTGGGCATGGCCATGAATCAGAGGGCCGTAACTCATGACGTAGTCGATGTACCGGTTGGAGTCCACGTCCACCAGGTAGGCGCCTTCGCCGGAATAGATGAACACCGGCGAAAGCCCCACGCTTTGGAAGGAGCGTACCGGCGACGATACGCCGCCGGGCATTAATCCCACTGCGCGGGCGAACAGCGTCTGCGACTTCTTGAAACGATTGGCGGCATGTCGGTTTTTAGGCATGCTCAAAGTGTACCGCCATGTCGTGGCGGTGGCTATCGTCCGCGGCGGCGTACGCGCACCAAGGGCGACAACCCGATCAAACACCAAACATCATTGGAACCGAGGGCGCGGCGGGATTGCTTTATTCTATCGCGATGGAGTTATGGTAATCCAATATTTTGTTTTTCCATTTTTTTCGAACGTTATGCGTATCGACGTTACCTATACAGACCGGTTCCACCTCTCCTATCGCAAGCGACGAATGTCCAAGTCGAAGTTATTCGCCTGTGCCGTCAAACTGGTGAAATGGATTTGCTGCATGCTGTACGCCGGCAGGCGAAGCGTATTCCAACCCGAGCTCTCTTCCACCTGCACCCCCTGCTGGTTCAGAAACCGGTACTGGTATTCCAGGTAAAGACTATGGTTGAGCAGGTTGCGGACCGGCACCACAATGTCAAGCTGGCCGTCGCCTACCCGACTGACTACAGGTTCCTGGAGGGCGATTTTTCTCTGAAGACTGTAACTGGCCAAGTGAATCTGCGGATAGGCGGTAAGCACATCTTGGTTAGGTGTCACAGGTCCCTGGCAGCCGGCCAGGACCAACATCAGCGCCGGGGCAACCAACCATCTCATTATTCCCCCATGGTAAACAATTCGTACAAGCGTCCGCATTGCATCTACTCCTTTTCCACGTTCCACGTCAGATCAACCGACAAGATACGCCGCCAGTGGGGATTGTCAACAGGGTTTACAAATCAGGTGATCTGGACGTTCGCCGGTTGGAGTGATATTCTCAAACACGCGGTATTGATTGTATCGGCGATCGATAATGAATACGATGGGGACAGGCAACGGCTCGGCGGGAGCAAGCAACCGACAGCCATGTAACCTTTTTGCGAGCTTTGCTTTAGTGATTCAGGGAGGGGATCCGGTTGGACGATCCGGAATGTTCGACAATGCCGGGTAAGATCAAATAAGACGCGCCGGTTGACCGATCTTGGAACATACGCAACTTCAACGGCAGAAGAAAGGAGCGACGTTTATGAGCGGTAATGGAATTAAGAGCTGGATCAAAAGATCCGCCGGCCTGCTGATGATGGGCGGACTGCTGGTGCTTGCCGGCTGCCATCATGGTTACAGTTACTATCGCCCCGGAACAACCGCGTTTGTTCCCGGAGATACGGGCCTGCAATCGCGCGACCTGGTGGATATGACCAATCGCCTGGCGGCGGATTTGCTGAAAATTCCGGAAATCGCCAACAATCCGAACAAGGTCATCATTGTGATGGCCAGCCTACAAAACAAAACCAGCACACCGTGGCAGAACGATCAAATTTACCTGGCCCGGATGCGGGCGCTGCTCAACCAGTATGCGCGGGACCGGATCGCGTTCGTGCTGCCGCCGCAGGAAGTCCAGCATCTGCAACAAAAGTACCAAGGCTCAACGGGCGATATGTTCGGACAGTCGACCCGCGGGCCGGTGCAGCCAAGCGGACGGATGATTCCCCAGTACGCGCTCAAGGGTGTGTTTTATGACCTGCCCAACTCGGCCACCACGTATTACCTGTGCACATTCCAGCTTGTGAATCTGACGACCGGCGAGCTGGTTTGGGAGGGCCATTACGAAACGCGTACGCTGAATCTGTATTAGGCCCTGCCGAAGAACTCCGGAAGAGCCAACAAATCTTGGTACGCCGGGAAGGAATCGACGGATTGGGCGCAAGGATTTGCTGTGAAAAACAGTCAAACCAGGTCAAGTTTTAAGAAGTTTGTGGCTTCGTGTCTTCGTGTTAAAGAAAATATGCTCATCCTGTCGGCGGTGAGCGTCATGCTGGCTGGTTGCGCGGGGCCGGCTATCAACCCCCACGCCCGCAGCACCTTTCTGAATTCGCATGATCTGGTGAACATGACGGATCAAATGGCCGCGTCCATCGCGTCCGATCCGATTATTACGAAAATCACGGCGCGACATCCGATGGTGATCGTGCTTACGCCGCTGAAAAACGACACCAATGAACTCATTCCGCGCGACCAGGGAGACACCTTTTTGCACCGGGTACGGGTGCTGCTGACGGCTCATCAATCGCTGCGCCGCCACTTTGAGTTTGTGCTCAACCCCGCCACG